>DASPWV010000597.1:0-4139 GCA_035637635.1 Vicinamibacterales bacterium
TGCTCAAGGCGGGCGGCACCGGGCTGAGCGTCGCCTTCGACCTGCCGACGCTGATGGGCCGCGATCCCGATCATGAGCTGTCGCTCGGCGAAGTCGGGAAGTGCGGCGTGAATGTCACCTCGCTCGCGGACATGGAGCGACTTTTCGACGGGATCTCGCTCGCCGACATCACGACGTCGATGACCATCAACTCGCCGGCCTCCATGATTTTCGCGATGTATCTCGTGGTCGCGGAGAAGCAGGGCGCCAGTTGGAAGCGGATCTCTGGAACGATTCAGAACGACATCCTCAAGGAATTCATCGCGCAGAAGGAATACATTTTCCCCCCGCGCCCGTCGATGCGGCTCATTACCGACGTGTTTGCGTTCTGCTCGCAGCAGGTGCCGAAGTGGAACACGATCTCGGTGAGCGGCTATCACATCCGCGAGGCCGGATCGACCGCGCTGCAGGAGCTGGCGTTTACGCTGCGTGACGGTCTGGAATACGTGCAGTACGGCGTCGATGCCGGGCTCAACGTCGACGACTTCGTTCCGCGCATCTCGTTCTTCTTCAACTCGCATAGCGACTTCTTCGAGGAGATCGCGAAATACCGCGCGGCTCGAAAGCTGTGGGCGGAGGCCATGCGCGAGCGGTTTGGCGCGAAACATCCCCGATCGTGGCAGCTGCGCTTCCACACGCAAACGGCGGGCGTGTCGCTGACCGCGCAACAGCCGTACAACAACGTCGTTCGCACCGCGATCCAGGCGCTTGCCGCCGTGCTCGGCGGCACCAACTCGCTGCATACCAACTCGCTCGACGAGGCGCTCGCGCTGCCGACGAAGGAAGCCGCGACCATTGCCCTCCGCACGCAGCAGATCCTGGCGCACGAAAGCGGGGTGACGAGTGTCGTCGATCCGCTGGGCGGATCGTATTTCGTCGAGAAGCTCACGCGAGACATGGAAGATGGCACCCACCAGTACTGGAAGACCATCGATCGTATGGGTGGCATGGTCGAGGCGATCGAGCGCGGCTATCCGCAGAAGGAAATCGCGGAAGCGTCGTACCAGTTCCAGCAGGCGGTCGAGCGCCGGGAGAAGATCATCGTCGGCGTCAACGATTTCGTACAGGAAGATGAAACGCCCATCGAAATCCTTTACATCGACGAGAGCGCAGCAGAGCAACAGATGGACAGACTCGACGGGCTGCGCCGCACACGTGACAACGATTCGGTGATGCGAACGCTCGACGCGCTTCGCAACACCGCACGCGGGCGCGCCAACACGATGCCGGCCATTCTCGATTGCGTTCGTTCGTATGCGACGATTGGTGAGATGTGCGACGCGCTGCGCGACGTCTGGGGCGAGTACGAAGAAGTGCCGGTCATTTGAAGCGTCGCGGATCGAAACGGTCCCCGCGACGTTCTGTCGGTTGACATGACTCACAAGATTCGCGTCGTCATCGCCAAACCCGGGCTCGACGGCCACGATCGCGGCGCAAAAGTCATCTCGCGCGCACTGCGTGACGCGGGGATGGAAGTCATCTACACCGGCCTGCGTCAAACTCCCGAACAGATTGTGAGCGCCGCGCTCCAGGAAGACGCCGACGTCATCGGCCTCTCGATCCTTTCGGGCGCGCACATGCACATCTGCCCCCGCATCATGGAGCTGCTGAAGGAAAAGGGGCTGGATGATGTGCTGGTGGTCATTGGCGGCATCATTCCTGATGTCGACATCCCGAAGCTGAACGCTCTCGGCGTTCGCGGCGTGTTTATTCCCGGGACGCCGATGCAGGAGATTGTCGACTTCATCAACCGCAATTCCCGCGTACGCGCCGAGTCGGCGTAGCGCGTCGAGCGAATGAGCCACACGCTGCTGGTTGCGGACGAGAACACCTCGATTCACCGCATGATCGAGCTCGCCTTTGCCGACGAGGACATGCGCGTGATCTGCGTGTCCGACGGACAGCAGGCGCTCGCTCGCGTCAAGGCGGAACGGCCGGACCTCGTGGTCGCCGACGTCGCCCTCGCGGCAATCGACGGGTATCGCGTCGCTGAAGAGATCAGCCTGGACCGGGCGGGCGTGCCGGTGCTGCTGACCGCGGGAGCGTTCGACCCGATAGACGAGGATCGGCTGCGGAAATCAGAGGCCGCCGGCGTTCTCGTGAAGCCCTTCGAGCCAGGTGTGCTGGTACGGCGGGTCAAGGAATTGCTGATTGCGAGTGGACACGCCGCCGCTCGCGGTGACGTTGTCTCGGCAGAGGCGACACGTGAAAGTCGCAAAGTAGTACCTGAGCACCGCACCGGCGCACCCGAGCACGGCACCGCACCGACGCACCCGAGCGCACCCAACGCACCGAGCGCACCCGATTTCGACGTCGCCGACGCATTCGACCGGTTGTTCGCCGCTGAACAGGGTGAGCCCGTGTCACTCCTGTCTTTCCGCGAGCTGTCGGATCACGAGCTCGAGCGCGTTGCGTCTCGCGTTGCGGAACGGCTCGCTACACGCGGACTGAACGAGCAGGTGACGCACCTCGTGCGCGAGACGGCCGAGCGCTTGATCAAAGAAGAGATCGAAAAAATCCGCGCGCGAGTCGAGGCGAATCGATAGGAGCGTCCTCGATCACTCTTCCTCGGATCGCTCCGCGTGCGTTGCAACGCGCCGCCAAACCCCGTCGCAGTCCGATATAAGATCCCTTCAAGCATGAACGTTCCCGACAAGCCAGCCCTTGAAGGGCTGGAGCAGAAATGGACCGCTCGCTGGGAAGAGGAGGGGACCTACCGCTTCAATCGATCGCGTCCGCGCGACGAGGTGTATTCGATCGACACGCCGCCTCCAACCGTCAGCGGCTCGCTGCACGTCGGCCACGTCTTTTCCTTCACCCACACCGATATCGTCGCGCGCTTTCAACGCATGCGCGGCAAAGAGGTGTTCTACCCGATGGGATGGGACGACAACGGCCTGCCTACCGAGCGTCGCGTGCAGAACTATTTCGGCGTTCGGTGCGATCCGTCGCTCCCCTACGATCCGTCGTTCCGACCGCCCAGCGAGGCTGGCAAGCAGCCAATCTCGGTGTCGCGTCCGAACTTCATCGAGCTCTGCACGCAGTTGACCGTCGAAGACGAGAAGGCATTCGAGCACCTGTGGCGATTCCTTGGTCTGTCCGTCGACTGGTCCATGACTTACGCCACCATCTCGAAATCGTCGCAGTGCGTGTCACAGATCATGTTTCTGCGGCTCCTCGAGAAGGGCCTTGCCTATCAGGTGGAGGCGCCGACGCTCTGGGACATCGATTTTCGAACGGCCGTCGCACAGGCGGAGCTCGAAGATCGGGAGCAGCCGGCGTCATTTCACCGCGTGAAATTTCATGCGCCAGACGGCGCATCTGTGGAGATCGAAACGACGCGGCCGGAGCTCCTGCCCGCGTGCGTCGCGCTGGTCGCTCACCCGGACGACGAGCGATATCAATCGCTGTTTGGATCGGAAGTCATCACGCCGATCTTCGGCGCGCGTGTGCCGGTCAAGGCGCATCCCCTTGCCGCACCTGACAAAGGCACCGGCATCGCGATGATCTGTACGTTCGGCGACATCACTGACGTTGTCTGGTGGCGCGAGCTGCGTCTGCCGGTCCGCGCCGTGATTCAGCCGAACGGCACGATGGGTCCCGTCACGTGGGGTAGTGCAGGTTGGGAATCAACCGCTCCGGCGCGAGCGCAGGTCGCGTACGACCGCCTTGTGGGGTTGTCCGCGAAGAAGGCGCAAGCCGTGGTGGTGGACGAATTGCGCCAGAGCGGAGATCTCGTCGGCGCGCCGCGGGCGATCACGCACAACGTGAAGTTTTACGAAAAAGGCGACCGGCCGCTCGAGATCATCACGAGCCGCCAATGGTTCATCAAGACGATCGACTATCGGGAGGAGTTTCTCAGGCGAGGGCACGAGCTCGAATGGCATCCGCCGTATATGCGAGCGCGATACGAGAACTGGGTCAACGGGCTGAACGGCGACTGGTGCGTCAGCCGGCAGCGATTCTTTGGCGTGCCGTTCCCCGTTTGGTATCGCGTTCGAGACGACGGTGGTGTCGATTACAGCGGTCCGCTCGTCCCCGCCGAGTCGCGCCTGCCCATCGATCCATCGACCGATGCACCCGACGGATACCGTGAGGCT
>DASPWV010000598.1:0-3598 GCA_035637635.1 Vicinamibacterales bacterium
TGCGCGGCGGCCGTCGGCACCGAGACAGACGGCTCAATCGTCTGTCCTTCGGGGAACAACCTGATCGTGGGCCTGAAGCCGTCAATCGGTCTCGTGTCGCAGGGCGGGATCATCCCCATCGCACACAGCCAGGACACGGCCGGACCGATGGCGCGCACCGTCACCGACGTGGCGATTCTTCTAGGCGTGATGCAGACGCCTTTCGGCCCCGTACTCGGCCGTCCGGTGCCGCCGGACTACACGCGGTTCCTGCAGCGCGGTGCGTTGAACGGCGCGCGCATCGGCGTTGACCAGCGTTACTTCACACCGCAGTACGGCGCCGAGCCGGACCTGCTCGTGGTCGTCGAGCGGGCGATGGCGGTGATGGCGGCACTTGGCGCGACGCTGGTGCCGACCGACACTGGCGATTTCCGCGCATATTTCGCGAGCGAGGCTGCCGTCCTGCTCGCCGAATTCAAGGTACAGATTGCGGAGTACCTTGCGACGCTCAAGCGCACCTCGATGCGGACGCTGGCGGACCTCATTGCGTTCAACCTCGCGCACTGTCCGACAGAGATGAAATACTTCGGGCAGGAACTGTTCGAATTGGCGGAGTCGACGAGCGGGAATCTGAGTGACCCGCTTTACCTCGCCGCGCGCGCGCACTCGTTCATGTCGGCCGGCCCCGGAGGCATCGATGCCGCTCTTCAGCGTGACAATCTCGATGCGATCATCGCGCCGAGTGATACCTTCGCGTCCTCGCCTGCCGCTGTCGCGGGGTACCCGAACATTTCGATTCCAGTGGGATTGACGCCAGAGGGCAAGCCAGCAGGGATTTGGATGTACAGCGGGTTCCTGCGTGAGCCGCGTCTGCTGGCGTTCGCGTACGATCTTGAACAGGCCATTCAGCCCCGCGTCGCTCCGGAGCTGCGCGGCGCCGTTCCGCCCGAACCGGCGCATACGGCTTGTGGCGCGCTTTCGTCGACGGTGCGCGCGTTCAGGGGCAACGCGCACCTGCCTCACCATCTTGGTACCGGCAAGCCGTTTCTTCGGTGAAAGCACTTACTACTGATTTACTTGTGCTGAGAATCGTGGCATCGAAATGATCCGCTTGTCTGGACCTAAACTGGCAGTGTCCGACCTTCTTAGCCGTCGGTGCTCTTCAGTGAAGTGAGCTTCGAGTTTAGTCCATGCGCGCGTTCACGCTCTGTGCTTTGATTTGGCGCTCGTTCGTGCCGTGTGTGTTTGCGCTGTCACTGCCCGGCGACGTTCAAACGCCACGTTGGGTTGCCGAGCAGATCGATGCACGCGACATCGGTCGGGACAGCCGCATGGAGATGACGATGCGCCTCTTCGACCGTCGAGGCCGCGTGCGTGAGCGAAGGCTGGTGCTCACCGCGCTCCGTGGCCGAGGCAGCAGCGGGGACCGCGAGCTCGTGCGATTTCTGAGCCCTGGTGATATCAAGGGCACGGCGTTGCTCGTCTGGGAGCACGATGGCGCTGAGGACGAACGGTTTCTTTTTCTGCCAGCCCTCGGACGCGTTCGGCGCATCGCCGGCGCAGAGAAGCAGGAGAGCTTTGTCGGCAGCGACCTGAGCTACGAAGATATTGGCGGTCGCGAGCTCGATGATTATACCTACGCGTTCGTCGAGCGGAACGCGAGCTGGAAAGCACCAAATGGCCACACATGCGCGGCGTGGCAGCTCGAGTCGATCGCAAAAGATGCTCAAGTCGCTTACCCGCGATTGGTATCGCTCGTTTGCAAAGATAGTTTCATCGTTGTTGCAGCGGACGTGTTCAATCGTCGCAATGAACGCGAGAAGCACTATGAGGTCCGACGGCTGGAGGGCATCGACGGCGTTTGGACCGTGATGGACCTCGTCATGACCAACGAGACGCAGAAGACGCGCACTGAGCTGTCAGTGACAAGCGTGAGGTACAACATCGGTCTCAAGGAGTCTGACTTCTCCAGACGCGCACTGGAAGAAGCCATGCCTTGAACTTGGCGGCGCTCAGTGCGGAGCGCAGGCGGCCGTCTCTACGCGGCGCCCATTGCCCGCAGCGGCAGAACCGTTGCGTGAAAGCGCTGGTCTCGGCCCTCGTCACTCTGCTGTGCGTCACGCGGGCCGCTGAAGCGCAGCTCACCGATGCCCGGTCGAATACGCAGTCGTTCGACGGATACGTTTCACTGCTCGCCGATGCGTTCCCAAGCGTCCGTGAGGGCGGGGACAGGTCGGCAGTTGCGGAGTTGCGGCCGCGACTCTTTGCCGAGTATCGGCGTGAACTCAATTCCCGGCTGCATCTGACGATTGCGGGTTTTGCCGAAGCCCTGATCGCGGACCGGTCGGGCGAGCGGACGGCGACGGCGTCTATCGTCCGCCCGCAGGAGGTGAGTCTCGAGGCCCGGTGGGAGCGGGCGGATCTCAGGATTGGGTGGAGCCGGGTGACTTGGGGACGACTGGATGAACTCCCACCCACCGACGTCGTCAATCCGCAGGACCTCACGCGATTCTTCTTTGAAGGCCGCGCCGAAGGACGGATGCCTGTTGCGATGTTGCGCGGACGGTGGAGGCGATCGGAGACCTTCTCCTTGGAGGGTATCTACGTTCCCGTGTTCCGTTCCGGCCGCTACGACCAGCTGGATGAAGAGAGCGCGCCCTTTAATGTTCGCCCGCGTGCGCTCTGCAGCCGCACACCAGCGCGCATGTGCCTTCCTGTTCGCACAGAACGATTGGAACCCGCGCATGACCTCGCGAATGCGCAGGGCGGAATGAGGGCAACAGGAACGACAGGTCGTGTTGACTGGGCGGTGAGCGCGTATCGAGGGTTCGAGTCGCTGCCACTGTACGAAGGTGCCGCGACCGTGTCGGCATCGCCGTCCGTGTTGACGCTCCTGGAGCGATTTCCGAGGTTTACGATGCTGGCCGGCGATGTCGAAACAGTGAGAGGGCATTGGGGTCTGCGCGGCGAGATGGCAACATTCGTCGACCGATCCCTGCAAGCCGGTGCGGCGATTGTAAAAGGGCGAGTCGTGGAGGCAGGCGTTGGCGTGGATCGAAAGGCTGGTGAGTACCGCGTGAGTGGAAACGCGCTGCTCACGAGGCGTGCTTTCACTGGCCGCGTCACCTTGCCGGACAACGAGAGCGACGGCGGTGAGATTGACCGCACCGATTTGACGCTCGTGACGTTCATCGATCGCTCGTTCGCGGGCGCGACCCGTACGATTCGCGGCTTTGGCGTCTTCAACCCCGGCGAGCAAAGCGCCTTTGCCCGCGCTAGTGTTCTGATGCACGTGCGCGACAACGTGTCGCTCGAGGCCGCTGTCGGATGGTTTGCCGGGCGGGGGTCCCACGTGCTCGCGCGGTTTACGGATCGCGATTTCGTCTATACGCGCCTGAAGGTGTTCTTTTGATCATCTCGACTGCCGGGATGCATCGATCAATCCTGCCCTCCGCGGCGAGTAGGCAGGGCCAGGTTTACTCGCTGCGAAGGGCCATCAGCGGGTCGGTGCGCGCTGCGCGCAGCGCCGCAGGCAGCACGGCGCCGACGCCAGCAGTGACGAGGACCGCGGCAGCCATCGCATAACCCACCGCGCGTGGGGCTGCCGCGGGCTGATCGA
>DASPWV010000599.1:0-3428 GCA_035637635.1 Vicinamibacterales bacterium
GAGCACGTCCTGACGCTGCAGCAGTGCCCGCGCGTAGTCGGCAGTCTTCGGTTCTCCCCACTCGAGAGCCAGAAAGCCAAGCAGCCTCGGTAACAGGAACTGACTCGCGACCAACTTCCCCTTCCACTTCGCATCGAGGAGGTCTTCCCACGTTCTTGGCAGATCCGAAGGAGCAACGAGCTTCTCGTTGTAGACAATCGAATACACGAGGTTGTGCGTCGCAGCCGTGGTGCCATCGAGCAGCACGTCACGCCCATCGATCCCGAAGATGCTCCAGTCCGGCTTTTCAAGTAGTCGACGATCAACGAGCGGCAGCATGCCACCCACCGAGAAGTTGATCACGTCGACCGAATACCGTCCGGCGCGATGCTCCGTGATCGTCTTCGTGATCGCCGCGCGATCGGCAGCCCAGTTGACGGTAATACCGGGGAATCGCTTCGCAAACTCCGCAGGAATCCAATCGATCTCGCGATCCTGCGCTCCCCACAGAACGACTTGTTCCTCGGCCTTTGCTTTGGCGTAAAGAGCGTCGAGTGCATTCGTCTGAGCGCGCGGCTCGACGATTGTTGCCAACGCGGTGAATACGCACAGGACAGTGAACGCCGGCGCCTTCGGCATCTCACGACCTCCCCGCGTCATCTATGGGTTTGCTCGCACGATCTCGAGTGTCGGACTGAGGCCTGAGCTCGTCGCGAACCGGACGGAACAGTCGCGTGTGCGGCAGCTTGAGGCCGAATAAACGCGCCGCATTGCCGCCGAGAATCAAGTTGAGTTCGTCCTGGACGATGTCCAGTCGCAATAGTTGCTTCAGGCTCCAGCCCCAGACGTCTACTTGATGCGCGACGATCGGGTGCTTTCGTAATTGCACAGCATAGGCGGGAGGTGAATTGCCGTATTGCGCGTGAAACGGAATGCTCGCGCCCCAGTCGCAACCCCAGAGCAGCTTTTCCGCGCCCACGTTTGGATCGCGCAGCGCCTTCATGTAGAGATCGCTCCACCAGAGGCCGGTCTCGAGGTAGACGTTATCGTGCGCAGCGGCAACTGTGAGCGCTTCCTCCACCAGGCGATCGGACCACCAGCCTTGCAGGCCTCCGTGATCGAGGACGATCGGCACATCTCGATACTCCGCGGCGACATCCGTGGCCCACATCGGGTTCAGCGACTCGGGCCAGTAGTGATATGTCATCGGATATCCCATCACCATCCCGGTATGCACACGCGCAACGGTCTTGTGCTTGCGTGCGACGTCCATCACCTGGCGGATCTGATCCATCCGTTCCGTCTGGCTGATCGTCGTCCTTCGTGTGGGATCCGCCGGCATGCCTTCGCCGAGCCCGACGAAACGGCCGGTGCTCAATAGCCCGTCGAGCTCCGCCGCGGCAGCCGCCGCCGACCAGGGCTCTTCGTTCCGGAGCGCCTTCCGGGCCGTCTCCATCGCGCCGCAGACAGCGACAAAGCGGTCCGGCTGCGCATCGACGATCTGCAGGTTCAGTTCGTTCGTCATTCCGAACGCCGGCAGCAACACGCACATGTCGACCTGGTAACACTCCATGTCGTACAGCAGGCGCGGGGAGTTGTCGTACGGCGACAGCAGGCGGATGGCATTCGCGAGATCGGCGTAGGCGCCTGGCGCCGGATTGCCGCGATGCTTTGCGAGTGCCTCGCCAGCGGCGAAGCGCTGCGCATGCACATGCGTGTCAACGATGAAACGCCCGAGCTTCATGCGTGCGACCGAATGACGCGGTACCCGCCGGCGCGCTTCGCGCCGACACGGCGCGGGGGACTTGCCGCCCCACGTGCTTCCTCGGTGATCCATTGGTGAAACGCGACGACATGCGGTGACTCGCGCTTGGCGTCCGGTACGACGAGGTAATACGCCTCGCCCCGGTAGTTGGCGCGGCAGGGAAGAACGGTCAGCGCACCTGCCGCGCGCTCGCGCTCTGTCAGACATGCCGGCAGCAGCGCCACCCCGAGTCCGGCTACAGCGGCATCCATGAGCATTGCAATCAACTCGAACCGGGGACCGCGAACCGTGTCGGCCGATGTGATGCCTTGCGACGCGAACCAGTCACCCCACGCGGTCGGCCGGTTGATCTGGTGCAGCAGTCTGACGCGCAGGAGATCGGCAGGCGTCCGGATTCGATTCGCGGCGCGATAGCTCGGGCTGCACATCGGGAACAAATCGGAATCCAGCAAGTGATAGGCGTGAACGTCGGTCCACTTCGGGGATCCCAGCTGGATTGCGGCATCGAATCGCTCGAGGCCGAAGTCGAATCGCGGCAGCCACATCAGGCAATTGATGGTGATTTCGGGGAACTCCTGAAAAAACCGCGGCAGGCGCGGCGCCAGCCAGTTCGCGGAGAAGGTCGGCACCACAGCGACGGTGAGCACGTTCGCCACGTCGACGCACGCCATCGCCCGCTGTGTTGCCACTTCCAGCTGATCGAGCAGCCGGCGCACGTCATCGCGATAGCGGCGTCCGACTTCGGTGAGCACGACACGTTGACGCACGCGCTCGAACAGCGCCACGCCCAACTGGTCTTCCAGTTGTCGAATCTGGCGGCTGATTGCCCCCTGCGTCACATGCAATTCGGCCGCGGCACGCGTAAAGCTGCCCGTACGTGCCGCGCATTCGAACGCCTGCAGTGCCGCAGTCGTCGGCCGCGGGGTGGTGATCATGAGGGTTGCTCATAATGTCGTACCAACAAATCGCTTGGCAAGGCCTGTCGAAACCTGTGAGATCACGGCGTGTTCATCGGCGGAGTATCGCGGGCACGCGCGGCCACGACCGCTCTCCTTGTCAGTCTCGTTTGCGCGCTTGCCGTCTGGCAGCAAACGCCTCGGGCGCAGTCATCAGACCCGATCAGCTACACGGTTCGCATTGCGAATCCGGATAAGCAGTACGCCGACGTGGAGGCAATCGTCCCCACGGACGGCGCAGACTCGATCGATCTCATGATGCCGATTTGGTCACCTGGGTATTACCGCGTCGAGGACTACGCATCGAAAATCGAGGCGTTCAATGCGCGGATTCCTGACGGAACCGCGTTGGTCTCGGAACAGCCCAAACAGAACCGCTGGCGCATTCAGACGCGCGGTGCGCGTCGAATCGTGCTGAGGTACCGCGTGCTGTGCGCGCAACGCTCGGTCACCACGAACTGGATCGATGCGGATTACGCAGTGCTCAATGGCGCCCCGACCTTCATCACGCTCGTCGAGCAACGTCGCCGCCCGCATGACGTGCAAATCGAACTGCCGCCGGCCTGGACCCACGCGATGACGGGCCTCGACGATGTGCGGGATGGGAAACCGCATCATTTTCGCGCCGCCGACTACGAGACGCTCGTCGACTCGCCGATTGTTGCCGGCAAGCTCGCCGTCCACGAATTCGAAGTTGCCGGCAAGAAGCACTTCGTTGTCGGCGCCGG
>DASPWV010000600.1:0-5955 GCA_035637635.1 Vicinamibacterales bacterium
GTGCGTGTCGGCCAGCGCGTGCAGAAGGGCCAGGTGCTCGCGGATGGTCCGTGCACCGAGCTTGGCGAGCTGGCGCTCGGGAGAAACGTGCTCGTCGCGTTCATGCCATGGCGCGGCTACAACTTCGAAGACGCGATCCTCGTGAGCGAGAAGATGGTGAAGGAGGACTACTACACCTCCATTCACATCGAGGAGTTCGAGATCGAGGCTCGCGACACGAAGCTCGGACCGGAGGAAATCACGCGCGACATTCCGAACGTGTCGGAGGGTTATCTGCGCGACCTCGACGACAGCGGCATCATCCGCATCGGCGCGTACGTCAAGCCCGGCGACATTCTCGTCGGCAAGGTGACGCCGAAGGGTGAAACGCAGCTCACTCCGGAAGAGAAATTGCTGCGCGCGATCTTCGGCGAGAAAGCCGGCGACGTGCGCGATGCGTCGCTCATCTGTCCGCCGGGCATCGAAGGCATCATCGTCGGCGTCAAGATCTTCTCGCGGAAAGGCATCGAGAAGGACGACCGTGCCAAAGCAATCGAGCAGGAAGAGCTCGATTTGATGGAAAAGAACCTGCAGGACGAAATCCGCATTCTTCACGACGAAACGAAGAAGCGCGTGATGCAGATGCTGCAGGGCCAGGCGCTGCGTGCGGATCTCTTCGACGAGTTCGGCCGCGAGCGACTGCTCAAGAAGGACACGGATCTGACGCCGGACGTGATGGCGAGCGTGCCCTTCAACGTGCTCGTGCGCGCGAAGATTCGCACCGAGGACACCGGTCTCGAGCCCGATTTGCGGGCGCTCGAAGAGCGCACCGAGCGTCAGGTCGAAGTCATCAAGCAGCTCTTCGAGGAGAAGAAGGAGAAGATTCGCCGCGGCGACGAACTGCCGCCCGGTGTGATCAAGCTCGTCAAGGTGTACGTCGCGATGAAACGCAAGCTGTCGGTCGGCGACAAGATGGCCGGCCGTCACGGCAACAAAGGCGTCATCGCGCGCATCCTGCCCGAAGAGGACATGCCGTATCTGCCGGACGGGACGCCGGTGGAAATCGTGCTCAATCCGCTCGGCGTGCCTTCGCGTATGAACGTGGGCCAGATTCTCGAGACGCATCTCGGCTGGGCGGCGCACGCGCTGGGTCTGTACTTCGCGACGCCCGTGTTCGACGGCGCGCGCGAAGGGGAGATCAAGGACTGGCTCGAACGCGCGGCCCTGCCGTCATCCGGCAAGACCAAGCTGTACGATGGCATGACGGGCGACCCGTTCGAACAGGATGTGACCGTTGGCTACATCTACATGTTGAAGCTGTCGCACCTGGTCGACGACAAGATCCACGCGCGATCGATAGGACCCTATTCGCTCATCACCCAGCAGCCACTCGGCGGCAAGGCGCAGTTTGGCGGCCAGCGATTTGGCGAAATGGAGGTGTGGGCGCTCGAGGCCTACGGCGCGGCGCACATCCTCCAGGAGCTTCTCACGGCGAAGTCGGACGATGTGACGGGCCGCGCGAAGATTTACGAATCCATTGTGAAGGGCGACGCGAGCTTTACGCCCGGGTTGCCTGAATCCTTCAACGTTCTGATACGCGAGCTGCAGTCGCTCTGTCTGGACGTCGAATTGGTGTCGACCAAGAGACGTCCCGAGCCGCAGCCGGTCGCGGAGCAAGCAGAACCGGTCCTGGAGGGTTGATGCAGATGAGACCTAGTTTTACCGACACAAAGACCACTCTTCGGGCCGACTTCGACGCGATCCGCATCAGCCTGGCATCGCCGGAAAAGATCGAGCAGTGGTCGTTCGGCGAGGTCACCAAGCCCGAGACGATCAACTACCGCACGTTCAAGCCGGAACGCGATGGCTTGTTCTGCGCGAAGATCTTCGGCCCGATCACCGACTGGGAGTGCCTCTGCGGCAAGTACAAGCGCATGAAGCACCGCGGCGTGATTTGCGACAAGTGCGGCGTCGAAGTCACGCAGGCAAAGGTCCGGCGCGAGCGGCTCGGCCACATCAAGCTGGCCACTCCTGTGAGCCACGTGTGGTTCTTCAAGGGCCTGCCGAGCCGTATCGGACACCTGCTGGATATTTCGCTGCGCGATCTCGAGCGCGTGCTCTACTTCGAGGCGTACGTCGTCACCGAGCCCGGCGACACCGATCTCAAGTTCAAGCAGCTCCTTTCGGAAGAGCAGTACCGGAAGGCGCGCGACGAGTACGGCTTCACGAAATTCAAGGCGGCGATGGGCGCGGAAGCCATCAAGGAGCTTCTGCGACGCGAGCACGTGGACAGGCTCGCCGAGGAACTGCGCACGAAAATGCGCTCGGAGCCTTCGGCACAGAAGAAGCTGAAGTTCGCCAAACGTCTGAAGGTCGTCGACTCGTTCCGCCGGTCGAGCAACAAGCCGGAGTGGATGATCCTCGACGTCATCCCCGTCATTCCGCCCGAGTTGCGTCCGCTCGTTCCGCTGGATGGCGGTCGATTCGCAACCTCCGACCTGAACGATCTGTACCGCCGCGTCATCAACCGCAACAACCGGTTGAAGAAGCTGATGGAGCTCAAGGCGCCCGATGTCATCATCCGGAACGAAAAGCGCATGCTGCAGGAAGCGGTTGACGCGCTCTTCGACAACGGACGTCGTGGGCGTGTGCTGCGCGGCGCTAACAACCGGCCGCTCAAATCGCTCTCCGACACGCTCAAGGGCAAGCAGGGACGTTTCCGCCAGAACCTGCTCGGCAAGCGCGTCGATTACTCCGGCCGCTCGGTCATCGTCGTCGGCCCCGAACTGAAGCTCCATCAGTGCGGGCTGCCGAAGAAGATGGCGCTCGAGCTCTTCAAGCCGTTCATCTACAACAAGCTCGAAGAGCGCGGCCTTGTCGCCACCATCAAGCAGGCAAAGGAGATGGTGGAGAAGCAGGTCCCCGAAGTGTGGGACGTGCTCGAGGAAGTGATCCGCGAGCATCCGGTGCTCCTCAACCGTGCGCCGACGCTCCATCGCCTCGGCATCCAGGCCTTCGAGCCGGTGCTCGTCGAGGGCAAGGCCATCCGGATCCATCCGCTCGTGTGCACCGCGTTCAACGCCGACTTCGACGGCGACCAGATGGCGGTCCACATTCCGCTGTCGCCTGAAGCGCAGATCGAAGCCACCGAGCTGATGATGGCGTCGAAGAACATCCTGTCGCCGGCAAACGGGACACCCGTGGCCGTGCCGTCGCAGGACATCGTTCTCGGTTGTTACTACCTGACGAAGGCCAAGCCGGGCGCGAAAGGCGAAGGCCGCGCGTTCGCGACCGTGAACGACGTCATTCTCGCGCTCGAGGCCGGCGAGCTCGAAACGCTCAGCCCGATTCGTTTGCGGTTTTCGGGCGAGCTTCAGGATCTGACCGCTGCGCGCGACGATCAGGACGTGCTGCACACGGAAGTGCAGACCGTGCACAACAAAGTGATCAACACCACGGTCGGCCGCGTGATTTTCAACGCGGCGCTGCCGAAGGGGTTCCCCTTTGTCAATGGCTTGTTGAAGAAGAAGGGTCTGCAACAGCTCGTTCAGCGCTGCTACCTCATCTCGGGGCTGCAGACGACGGTCGAAATACTCGACGCGCTGAAGCATCTGGGCTTCACCTACGCGACGCGTTCCGGCATGTCGATCGGCATCGAGGACTTGATCATTCCCCCGGCCAAGCCGGAGCTCGTGCGCAACGCGCGCTCGGAAGTGATCAAGGTGGAGCAGCAGTACCTGGAAGGCGCCATCACCAATGGCGAGCGTTACAACAAGGTCATTGCCGTCTGGTCTGACGTCACCGAAAAGATTGCCGACGCGATGTTCAAGGAGATGGAAAGCCGCGATCAGGCCGGGATTTTCAATCCGGTCTACATCATGGCCGACTCCGGCGCGCGCGGCAGCAAGCAGCAGATCCGCCAGCTTGCCGGCATGCGCGGACTGATGGCGAAGCCGTCAGGGGAAATCATCGAGACGCCCATTCACGCGAACTTCCGCGAAGGGCTGTCGGTGCTCGAATACTTCATCTCGACTCACGGCGCGCGCAAGGGTCTCGCCGACACCGCGCTCAAGACTGCCGACTCGGGATATCTCACGCGTCGACTCGTCGACGTCGCGCAGGATGTCATCGTCTCGGAGCGCGATTGCGGAACGCTGGACGGTATCGAAGCGCGAGCCATCGTCGAGAGCGGTGAAATCATCGAACCGCTGCGCGACCGTATCATCGGGCGCACGGCACTCGAGCGGATCGTCGATCCGATTTCCGGTGAAGTGCTGCTCGAGTTGAACGACGAAGTCGACGAGGAGAAAGCCGCAGCCGTCCAGGACGCCGGCATCGAGAAGGTCAAGATTCGCTCGGTGTTGACGTGCGCGTCGCGGCGGGGTGTTTGCGCCAAGTGCTACGGCCGCGATCTCGCCACCGGCAAGACGGTGGAGATGGGCCTCGCCGTGGGTGTCATCGCCGCGCAGTCCATCGGCGAACCGGGCACGCAGCTGACGATGCGGACGTTCCACATCGGCGGCACGGCGTCGCGAATCTCGGAGCAGTCGACGCTCGACTCGAAGCACAAAGGCAACGTCAAGTTCGACAACCTCCAGGTCGTGGACCGGCCGAACGCGCTGGGCGGCTCCGATCTGATCGTGATGAACAGGAACGGTCACCTCGTCATCCAGGACGAGAAGGGCCGCGATCGCGAACGCTATCAGATTCCGTACGGCTCACGCCTGCGGGTGAAGGAAGGCGATCCCGTCGACAAGGAACAGGTGATTGTCGAATGGGATCCGTACACGTTCTCGATCCTCACCGAGGAAACGGGACAGATTCGCTTCAAGGACATCATCGAAGGCCTCACCGTGCACGAGGACCTCGACGAGGTCACCGGTCTGTCGCGCCTCATCATCGTCGACTCGCCGGATGAGAAGAAGCAGCCCACCATCGAGATCAAGGGCGGCACCAAAGGTGACGTCGTGCGCCGCTACATCATGCCGGTCAACGCGCACCTGATGGTGAGCGACGGCGAGATGGTGCATGCGGGCGACGTGCTCGCGAAGATTCCGCGCGAGACGACCAAGACCAAGGACATCACGGGTGGTCTGCCGCGCGTGGTGGAACTGTTCGAAGCGCGCAAGCCGAAAGATCCCGCGGTCATCAGCGAGATCGACGGCACGGTGAAGTACGGCGGCGTGGTCAAGGGTCAGCGCAAGGTGCTGATCGTGCCCGACGATCCGAATGCCGAGCCGCGCGAGTACTCCATTCCCCGCGGGGTGCACGTCAACGTGCAGGAAGGCGAGCGCGTGCGCGCGGGCGATCCGTTGATGGACGGCCCGAGCAATCCGCACGACATTCTGCACGTGCTCGGGGAGAAGGAGCTGCAGAAGTACCTCGTGAACGAGATTCAGGAGGTCTACCGGCTGCAGGGCGTGAACATCAACGACAAGCACATCGAGGTGATCACGCGGCAGATGATGCGGTGGGTGCGCATCGAGGACGTCGGCGACACCGAGTTCCTCATCGACGAGCAGGTGGACAAGTTCCGCTTCCTCGAAGAGAACGAGCGCGTGATCAACGCGGGCGGACGGCCGGCCTCGGCGCAGCCGCTCCTGCTCGGCATCACGAAGGCGTCGCTCTCGACCGAGTCGTTCATCTCGGCCGCGTCGTTCCAGGAGACGACGCGCGTGCTCACCGAGGCGGCGATCTCCGGCAAGATCGACTATCTGCGCGGTCTGAAGGAGAACGTCACGATGGGCCGATTGATTCCAGCCGGCACCGGCTTCTGGTGGTATCGGCATGTGCAGATCCCGCCGGACGAGCCGCCACCGCCGCCGCCGGTGATTCAGCCGAGCGACGAGGATCTCGATCTGGATCACATGGAGTACTTAGCAGAGCCAGAAGAGGCCTTGGATCGCGGCGGAGACGAAGGGATCTAACGAGCCTGCCTCGCCGTCGCTCGCGAGGGACACGAGCGAAGGCGGGCCG
>DASPWV010000601.1:0-11523 GCA_035637635.1 Vicinamibacterales bacterium
GCGTTGGATTGGCGGCAGGGAGGGGCTGGTGGCAGCCTTACTGCTGCCGGCGATACTTGCCTCGATTCCGACCATGCTGAACTTCCAGTTCGGTCAGTTCCACGTGATGGCTGTCATGCTCGCCCTTGCAGCCATGGTGGCCTTCGATCGACGTCGATTCGCCGCGGGAGGCGCGTTGCTCTCGTTCGCCATCCTCTCGAAAATATTTCCAGGGTTACTGCTCGTTACCTTGGCGGCCCAACGCAGGTGGCGTGAGATTGGTTGGACGCTGGGCTTAGGCGTCGTGTTCGTGCTGCTGGCGCTGCTGCTCCTGGGAAGCGATCCGTTTGTCGCGTTCACCTCGTACCAGTTACCGCGCATCCTGAGCGGGGAGGCGTTCTCGTTCATCCGGCGCGCAGATGTTCCCGTGTTCCTCGTCTCGCGCGACTTCTCGATCTACGGAATAGTCGCGAAGCTGCGGCTCTTGGGCATGACGGGTGTGGGATTGGCCACTGCCCATGCGCTCACGTGGGCCTACACCGTCTTGCTCGTGTGGCTGGCGTGGAGGGCGCGGCTAGAGCCACCAAACCGACGTGCCCTAGTGGTGGTCTGGCTGGCGTTGCTGAATCTTGCTGCCCTGCGGAGCCCGCTTGCTCCCTCTGCATACGTGACGGCACCTGTGCTCTGGTTGTTGGCACTGCTCGCCGCCGAAGTCAGAAGCAGGTACTGGATGGCAATGGCGCTCGGCGTGGCGTGGACTCTGATCATGGGTCCGCCGCCGCTCCCTGACAAAGTGGATCTCGTGGTGACGATGCTCGGACAAGTGCTCGTGGTTGCGACCAGTGTTTGGGCATTGCTGCACTTCCCGACGAGGACGTCGGAGAAATCGACGAGGGCTACTGTGCCCATGCCCGCATAATCAAATTCGCTGGCTTGACAAGGCGTGTTCTCCTCGACGCCGAGCGCTGTGCGACTGATGCGGTTTCTACTCCCCTCGAACGGCGTTACGCTTTCGTTGACGGCAGGCCCGAGGATTGTCTAGCGGCCTGTCCGGCTGCTAGCTGAGTTCACGCTGCTCAGATCGATAAAGCCGCGCTCCACGTTGACCGACACTAGTTGAACCCGAATCTGGTCGCCCACATCCAGGTCTTCGAAGCCGCGGACCACTCGCCCTTCGACGGGCATCGTCAGGAGTCGGGCCCAGGTACCCTTCTCGGACGCGCCGGTGACGAGGGCGTCAAACTGATCGCCGATCCGCGACTCGAGGAGCAATGCCGCGGCAGACTTGCCCACCTGACGTTCCACCTTGTTGGCCGCATCCTCCTCTTCGGTGCAGTGCCTGGCCAACATTTCGAGATCGTCATAGCGATAGGGCGTTGGTCGGCCCGCGATGGCCGCCTTTAGCAGACGCTGCGTGATCAGATCGGGGTAACGGCGATTCGGCGCGGTGGAATGCGTGTAATCCTTGACCGCGAGACCGAAGTGCCCTGGGGCCGTCACGCCGGGTTGTTCCGCCACGTATTCGCCCGCACCCAGGAGTTTGACGACTGCGGTCGATAGATCGGGGAAGCGCGCCGGATCTGCCGCTTGCTGCTTGATGAGAAACGCATCCAGTGCCAGCGAATCCGCGTTCACCGGAAGCGTCGCCCCGCGCGCCTGGGCGAGCTCGACGATCCGATCCCATCGTTTAGGCGTCCGCACGACACGTCGAATGGAGGGAAAGTTCTTCGCCGCGAGATACCGGGCGGTCACCCCGTTGGCGGCGATCATGAAATCCTCGATGAGCTCTGTGGCGCGGTTCTTCTTTTCGACGTCGAGGCCGCGGAGTTGGCCGTCTTCAAAAACCGTTCGGGCCCGAATGGTTTCGAGACTGAGCGCCCCGTGGACATGCCGGAGGTTCTTCAGGCGCTGGGCGATGCGGTCCTGATCCCGCATGTTCTCTCCGAGTCCACGAACGGCCGCAAGGGCCTCGGGGATCGAAGCACTCCCGTCCAACCAGGCGGCCACGCTGCCATAGGCGAGCTTTGCACGATTGCGGACACGCGCCCGGTAGATATCCGAACTGCGCACCGCGCCGTCTGCGCCGACGACCATTTCGACGACCACCGCGAGGCGGTTTTCATCGGGGTTCAGTGATGTGAGATCGGTGGAAAGTTTTTCCGGCAGCATCGGAAAGATCTGGGCCGCCGTGTACACCGAGGTCGTGTTGTGACGCGCGTGTGCGTCGATGGCTGTGCCGTCTTGCACGAGAGCATCTACGTCGGCGACGGCCACCCGAATCTTGACGGCGCCTGCAGGCAGGGTTTCGGCGACCGTGAGCTGATCCAAATCGCGCGAGTCATCGTTGTCGATCGACGCCCACAGCAGGCCTGTCAGATCTTGAATCGCCTGGGCATCCGCGCGTGTCGCGTCCTGGGTGGCTGGCGGCGCCTGAATGCGCTCGAGTTCAGCGAGCGCCGCGTCCGAGAAAGTCGGGAACAACCCCCTCTCGAGCATCGCGCGATGGGCAATGCTCTGCAAGACGGCCCGGTGTTGCTGATCCATAGTGTGCGGCATAGGGGGCGATTTAGCTCTCGCGCGTGACCTCGACGCTGGAGGCCGGAAGCTCGATTTGTGAGACACGGATCATCCGCCACGACGCGGGTGGCAGCAGCCAGATCGCGATGAGATAGAGCGCGCCTGCACCGAACGCGAAGTAGCCTTCGAGCGGATGTGTGGCGCGCTGCGTCACGGCGCCGAGCGTGATTCCTTCGAACAAGACCTGCAACGCTCTTGTGATGCGGCTTTCGGCTGGAGCCGAGATTGCAGCGAGGACAATGAACTTCAAGGCGAAGGCCGCGCCAAACATCACGAGCAAGCCTCGAAGAAGCCGCGTTCGATCGGGTGCGATGGCAAATGCCTGCATCACGAGCGACACCAGGACACACCACGCCACGAGCGCCGGCACACCGGACTCGGGCACGAGCGCCGTCAAAAGCTGCGCGGAAGCAAAAAACATTGTCAACAGAACACTGAGCCCATTCAGATTAGCGAGCATCGAACGCCGCTGGTTCACGAGTTGGGCGGGTGCAACCGTTCCGCTTCGGACGAGCAGCGCGAGGAGCGCCACGCTGCCGACCAAAGACGCGAGCGAGGGAGGGACGATCGATCCGTTCGCGCCCGGACGAATGGCCGCCGTCGCGACGACCGTCAGGAACATCATGGGAAGCGCAACGGCCTCACGCACCGCCGTCATTTCCGGTTCTCGAACACGCGTAACGGATTGAAGTCCGACGCGTCGGTTGTCACGCCGGCCTCGAGCTCGGCTTTCAATTCGTCCGCCGAATGCATCTGCAGATTGTCATCTTCGACTCTCAGCCGTCCGCCGGGCGCTAGGTCGATGGCATGCTGCACCGCTTCCAGGCCGCGCCGATACAGTTCATCGTCGTGATGGGTGCGATGCCAGCCTTGTCGATAGTAGCTGTAGGCGACGTAGAACTGTGTGCGAGCGTCACGCGTGGCGGGGTCCGCGCGTGCAAACGCCGCGCGGGCTTCGACAAACTGATCACGTCGAAAAAACGCAAGGCCGTCCGCGAACGCCTGAGCGTCGATCGCGTACGCGCCAACGCCCGCCGCCACGGCACCCACTGCCTCGGCGATCGTTTTTGGCTGGGACGCGAACAACCATCCAATGAGACCGCCGTATACGACCACAATGAACACACCGGTCACGCGGATGAGCCGCTCGCGCATCTCTGAATGACAAGATAACGCGGCTCGAGGTTTACCGGAGGAAAAGCGCTTACCCGTACTACGAACGGCGGCGCGTGGCGCGAATCAACGCTTCCATGTGATCGAGATATCGTTCCAAGGCCCGCCGGCCCGAGGCGGTCAATCGGTAGTCTGTCCGCGGCGTGCGGCCTGCAAACGACTTCTCGCAGTGCAGATATCCGGCATCCTCGAGCTTTCGCGCATGGACGCTCAGATTGCCGTCTGTAGTGTCGGTCAGCGTTTTCAACTCGTTGAACGAGAGCGAATCATTCACCGCTAGCACGCTCATGATCGCCAGCCGGGTGCGATCGTGAATGAGGCGATCCAGCTGCGTCAGGTGCGATGGGTGCGCTCGAGTGGGGAGGTGCGGTGCGGTACTCGGATGCGATGTGCCGCCTGGTGTCAGGCGTGCAGCGGTCGGTGATTTTCTAGCCGCCATGCTTCCTCGCAATGTAGGCACCGAAGACAATCTGCACGAGTCCGAACCCGATGGCCAGCCACAAATTACCCCACGCGGGCGGCGTGACGAGTGCCAGGCCACCAAGAAACATGAAGCATAAACCGACGACCAGCACTACCCGCACGCTGACGACGCCGCCGGTCACCACGCCGGTGCCGTAGAGCAGGAGCCAGACGGCCGGCATCAACGACCAGTTGCCCGATTGGGCGAGACTCGCGGTGAGCGCCGCGCCCGCAACGAGCGGCGCCGAAAGGCTCAACGCGAACCGGCGGGCAGACGCGCCCGTCAGCGGGACACCCGCACCGGCCGCCTTGCGACGCAGGGCGATGATTCCCAGCGCAAACGCGAACGCTGCAGCAATGAGCCAGGTGGCAAGCCACCGTTCCGGAGTCGCCTGTCGAGCGGCGACGACAGCGGCCGCGACGGCGACGACGCCCATGGCGACGCCGCCGAGTCCCGGAACCGCGGTGAATGAACCGCTGCGCTCCATCGCCGTGCGGATGAAGCGGAGATCTTCCGCAGCGCGTCCGTGCAGGGAGACCGGCACGGGTCGCATCATAACCGCCTGCATACTCTAAAGAGCTTTATATCATAAAGTTATGACGAGATGCTGCGCAGTCGTGGCGCCGACTCTTTCCAATAGACGACAACATGCAAGCACCAACGTGAACCTGCCGTGAAGAAAGCCCCGCGATTGCGCTATCGTGAAGAGCATGAGATCGATCGAAGTCGGCGTGCTCGGCGCCACCGGCGTCGTAGGTCAACAGTTTGTGGCGCGACTCGCCGATCATCCCTGGTTCCGGCCGACGTGGCTTGCGGCAAGCGAGCGTTCGGAGGGGCGCGCGTACGCGGCGATTGCGCCCTGGCGTTTGACAGTTCCAATTCCTGAGTCGCTCGCGGACGTGACGGTCGAGTCGTGCACGCCTGGACAAGGTCCTCGCGTGGTGTTCTCGGCGCTCGATGCTGCCGTGGCCGGCGATATCGAACAGGCGTTTGCGGCAGCGGGTCACGTTGTCGTCAGCAACGCGCGAAACTACCGGATGGATCCGCTGGTACCGCTGCTCGTTCCCGAAATCAACCCCGATCACTTGAATTTGGTCACCGAGCAGCGCCGCGTCAAAGGCTGGCAAGGAGCCATCGTCACAAACCCGAACTGTTCGACGGTGGTCCTCGCCATGGCGCTGGCGCCGCTGCGCCGATTCGACTTGCGCACGGTGCTCGTGTCGACCATGCAAGCAGTTTCCGGGGCGGGCTATCCAGGTGTACCGTCGCTCGACATTCTTGGAAACGTGGTGCCGTTCATCGGTGGCGAAGAAGAAAAGATGGAGAGCGAAACGCTCAAGATCCTTGGATCCGACGGCGGCCGCTCTCCCCATCGCGCCGTCGTGAGCGCTCACACCAATCGTGTCGCCGTTGTCGACGGTCACACGATGACTGTCTCCGCTGACTTCGCGGCAAAACCCAGCGTTGACGACATTGTGACGGCGCTCGTGGAATTTCGCGGTCGACCGCAGGAGCTGGGGCTTCCGAGTGCGCCGAATCCGCCAATTGTCGTCGTACGCGAAAACAATCGGCCGCAGCCGCGTCTTGACGCCGACCGGGGCAACGGCATGGCCGTGACGGTCGGCCGCGTGCGGCCATGTAAAGTGCTCCATGCAAAGTTCGTTGCGCTTGGGCACAATGTGGTGCGAGGCGCGGCGGGCGCAGCGATTCTCAATGCAGAATTGATGGCAGCAGAAGGGTTCTTCGATTAACTGGCGGCGGGTCTGAAGACCCGCCACTACGCGTCCCATAAGTGGCGAGGCTTTAGCCCCGCCGATTCAACACGTCGCGTAGTGGCGGGGCTTTAGCCCCGCCGATTCAACACGTATGGTAGTGATGAAATTCGGCGGCACGTCGGTCGCCGATAAATCGGCCATCGAACGGCTGATCGCCATTGTTCGCGCACAGCGTCAGGCCGATGCGCAGCAGGAAGGCGGCGACGCGCGTGGTCCGATCGTCGTGGTCTCCGCGCTGTCGAAAGTGACCGATCGGCTGCTCGGCATTGCCGCGAACGCGGGTGCAGGCGACCTCGAGGGCGGGCGGACAAACCTTCACGATCTGCGCGAGCGGCACGGCGTGGTATCCGAGGTCATCACGGACACGGCGCTACGCGACGAGGTCCTGCGCTTCATCGGCCGCGAGTTCGATGAGCTCGAGCGCGTCATCGAGGCGCTTTCCGTCCTGCGCGAAGTTTCGCCCCGCTGGATGGATGCGATTGCTGCCGTCGGCGAAATCTTGAGCAGCCGCATCGTTGCCTCGGCGCTCACGTCACATGGACTGCGCGCCAACTGGATCGACGCGCGTCGCGCAATGGTGACGGATCAGGAGCACACGTGTGCCGCGCCGCTCTTTCCCGAGACGACCTCGGCGCTGATGGCGCATGTCGATCCGCCGCTCGCGGCTGGCCGCATTCCTGTCGTTGGCGGATTTGTCGGTGCAACGCGCGACGGCTTGACGACCACGCTCGGTCGAGGAGGTTCGGATTATTCGGCGGCAATCGTCGGCGCCTGCCTCGGCGCGGCTGAGATTCAGATCTGGACGGACGTAGACGGGATGCTCACGGCCGATCCGCGGCTCGTGCCGGATCCGCAAGTCGTGCCTCACTTGTCTTTTGCCGAAGCCTCGGAGCTCGCCTATTTCGGCGCGAAGGTTTTGCATCCGGCGACGATTCAGCCGGCGGTGTCTCGCAACATTCCAGTACGAATTCTCAACTCGCATCGTCCACACGCTCGTGGAACACTCATCACAGGAGAGCGCCCGGCCGCCGGCCGGCCGCTCACTGCCATCGCCTCGAAGCGCGACGTCAGCATCGTCAACATCACGTCCACGCGCATGCTGATGGCTCACGGGTTTCTGCGGAAGCTGTTCGAGGTATTCGAGCGCGGCAAGACGTCGGTCGATGTGATCACGACGTCGGAGGTCAGTGTGTCGGTCACCGTGGACGATCGGCGGCGGCTTGCGGCCATTCTCGAAGCCTTATCCGAGTTCGCGCAGGTCGATGTCGAACACGACATGTCCATTGTGTGCGTCGTCGGCGAGGGCTTGCAGAACGATCCGAGGCTCGCCGGCGAAGTGCTGAAGACGGCGGGCGAGGTGCCCATCCGCATGGTGTCCCAGGCCGCTTCACGCCGCAACATCACGTTCGTCATTCGTGAAGAGGATTTACCGCGCGCCCTCACGCGGCTGCATTCCACGTTCTTTGCGCCCGAACCGGCGCCTGCCGGCCTCGCCTGATGCGCGTGCTCCTCGTCGGCCACGGGCGTATGGGCAAGCTCGTTGAAGCGCTTGCGCCCGAATACCAGGCGTCCATCGCGCGCGTCATCACGCGCGAAGACGCCGACTCGTCCCTTCGCGCTGAATTGAACGACGTCGACATCGCAATAGATTTCACCGTCGCCGACGCGGTTCCCAGGAATCTGCCTTTGCTTGCGGAGCGCGGCGTCAACGTGGTGATTGGCACATCGGGCTGGACGGCGCACGAACCGGAGCTGAGGCGCGTTGTCGAGCGGAGCAACATCGGCGTGCTGGCCGCCCCCAATTTTTCGCTCGGGTTGAATGTGTTTCAGCTCATTGTCGAAGAAGCCGCGCGTCGTTTTGCGCCGCATGAAGGGTTCGGCGCCTGGATCCACGAGCTGCATCATGCGACCAAAAAAGATGCGCCATCGGGCACCGCGCTGCAGTTACATAACGCCATGGAGCAGGCCGGCTATCGCAGACGCATCGACGTTGCATCGACTCGCGCCGGATCGATTCCCGGCATCCATACGGTTGGTTTCGATGGCCCAGCGGATACCGTGACGCTCACGCACAGTGTGCGCGATCGCGCCGTGTTTGCTCGGGGTGCGCTCGAAGCTGCGCGTTGGCTCCAAGGCAAGCGTGGATGGTTCACGATGCGCGATTTTTTGACTAAACGCGTATAAAACTCACGTTGTGAAACGACAGTAGACTGTAGCCAAAGAGGTTTTGAGATGCGCACGCAGTTCACCGGGGTAGGCACCGCGCTCATCACTCCCTTCACCCGCTCAGGCGCTCTGGACGAGCCCGCAGTCAAGCGACTCGCGCGCCGTCAAATCGATGGAGGCGTTCACTTCCTCGTGCCGTGCGGGACGACGGGCGAGTCGCCGACGCTGACGTTGGCGGAACGACGCCGCATCGTCGAGCTCGTCGTGGACGCCGCGGCCGGGCAGGTTCCGATTCTCGCCGGAGCCGGTGGATACGACACAAAAGAAGTGATCCACGCCGCCGCTGAAATGCAGAAGGCCGGCGCGGCCGGACTGTTGTCCGTCACGCCGTACTACAACAAGCCGACCCAAGAAGGTTTGTACCAACACTTCAAAGCCATCGCCGAAAGCACGACGCTGCCGATCGTCCTGTACAACGTACCGGGGCGAACGGGTTGCAATATCGAGCCGGCAACCGCTGCTCGTCTGGCCGGCATCGGCAACATCGTGGGCGTGAAAGAGGCATCGGGCAACATGACGCAGATGGCCGAAGTCTGTCGCGCCGTACCGGAGCGCTTTCTCGTTGTCAGCGGAGACGATGCGCTGACGCTGCCGCTGATGGCCGTGGGCGGCCGCGGCATCATCTCCGTTGCGTCGAACGAAATCCCGGCGGAGATGTCCCAGATGGTTGAGGCGGCGGAACGCGGCGATTTCTCCAGTGCACGCGTGATGCATCAGAAACTGCTGCCGCTGCTGCTGGTGAACTTCGTCGAGTCGAGTCCCGGACCCGTGAAGTTTGCCATGTCCGCGATGGGCCTCTGCGAGGAGGTGTATCGCCTCCCGATGGTGCCGATCAAAGATGCGTCGAAGCAGAAGATTTTAGGCGTGCTGCGCGAGCTGGGATTGCCCGTCGTCGCGCACGCATGAATCTCCAGTCGACGATTGAATCCCTCTATGCCGCCGGCGCCGACGCGGACAAGGCCGCCGCGCGTGCTTCATTTGTCGAGTTGCGCCGTGCGCTGAGCGCGGGCGAGGTTCGCGCCGCCGAACCGGACGCGCAGTCTCCAACCGGGTGGCGTGTCAACATCTGGGTGAAGCAGGGCATCCTCCTCGGTTTTCGCTTCGGCGACACCGTTGACATGTCCGCCGGGCTGCCGTTTTACGACAAGGACACCATCCCGCTGAAACGTCTCAACGCGAGCGCGGGTGTCCGCATCGTCCCCGGCGGATCGTCGATCCGCGACGGCGTGTTTGTCGGCAAAGGCGTCATCTGCATGCCACCGATGTTCGTCAACATCGGCGCGTATATCGGCGATGGAACGCTCGTCGACTCGCACGCGCTGGTGGGCTCGTGCGCGCAAATCGGCAAGCGCGTTCACATCAGCGCCGCCGCGCAAATCGGCGGCGTCATCGAACCGGTCGGCGCGCTGCCGGTCATCGTTGAAGACGACGTGCTCGTTGGAGGGAATACCGGTATTTACGAGGGCGCCGTGATTCAATCGCGCGCCGTCATCGCTGCCGGCACCGTGCTGACCGGATCCACACCCGTGTACGACCTGCCGCGAGGCACGATCATCAAACCCGCGCCTGGACAACCGCTTGTCATTCCCGAAGCGGCTGTCGTCGTGCCGGGCGGACGCGCGGTGACGGTCGGAGCCGGACGCGACTGGGGTCTTTCTCTCTCCACGCCTGTCATCGTGAAGTATCGCGACGATCGGACGGACACGCGCACGGAGCTCGAGACGTGGATCCGGTAGATCTGGTCGCGCTTGCCCGGCAACTGATCGATATCGATTCCACGACGGGGCGTGAAGCCGAAGTGGCAGCGGTGCTCGCCGCGTATCTGCGGACGCGCGGCTATTCCGTCCTCGAGCAGCCGCTGGCCGATGGCCGCACGAACGTGATCGCCGCGGCGGGCGAGCCGCGTGTGGTCTTCTCGACGCACTTCGACTGCGTGCCGCCGTTTTTTCCAAGCCGCGAGGAAGGTGACCTGCTCCACGGGCGCGGCGCATGCGATGCCAAGGGGATTCTCGCCGCACAAGTGGCAGCCGCCGAGCGTCTTCGAGCACACGGAGAGACGCGCATCGGTCTGCTGTTTGTCGCGGGAGAGGAGCGGGGCAGCGACGGCGCGCTGGCTGCGAACAGAATCGCAACGCGATCCGAGTTTCTCATCAACGGCGAGCCGACGGACAATCGCCTCGCCGCCGCAACGCGCGGCGTGTTGCGTGTGCGTCTCGTCGCAGAAGGACACGCCGCGCATTCAGGGTACCCGGAGCTCGGTGAATCAGCTATCGAGAAGCTGCTCGATGCGTTGATTTCTTTGCGGGGCGCTGGCTGGCCCGCAAACGACACGCTGGGCCGAACGCATTACACCGTCGGACTGATCTCGGGCGGCATCGCGCCCAATGTGGTCCCACCACGAGCAGAAGCCGAGATCACCTTCCGCACGGTCGGCGATCACGATCTCACGCGAGAGACGCTGCGTCATGCGGTCGGCAAGCGGGCGCTCATCGAAGACGTTGTAGAAGTTCCGCCGGTGCGACTCCGAACGCAGGAAGGATTCGAGACAGGGGTCTTCGCGTTCACCACCGATATTCCGTTCTTGTCGAAGTGGGGAACGCCGTTGCTGCTTGGTCCGGGATCGATTCACGTCGCCCACACAGATCACGAGCACGTGCGAGTAGGCGAGCTCCATCGCGCCGTGGATCTTTACGAAAAGCTCGCGGGCCAACTCCTCGGCGCGCCTGCATGTTAGACTGGATGTTCGTCTTGCGCGAGAAGGCGCCATTTGTCGTCGCTTGCTCGCCCGGGTCGTACCGCGGCCCGGAACTTGTGCAATCCCCATGGGCCACGAATCGCGTCAGGGCCGGAAGGCAGCAGCGCTAAGAGGCGCCAGGGATGTGTGCAGGCCCTCCGGGTCGCGGTAGGGTCCGCGGCGCTTCGCGCCGCCGAGTTTCCAGTTCCCAGTTCAAAGTTGAGTTGTCAGTTTGCCGGGCAACTTCACAACTTAAGAACTAAACTTTGAACTGGAAACTGATAACTGGAAACTTCTTTTCCCTCATGTCCTACCTGGTTCTTGCCCGCAAGTGGCGGCCGCAGCGTTTCGGCGATGTCCTCGGCCAGCAGGCTGTCACGCGCACCCTCGAAAACGCACTGAAGACCGGACGATTGGCGCACGCGTTCGTGTTTGCGGGCCCTCGCGGCTCGGGCAAAACCACCACGGCGCGCATTCTTGCCAAGGCGCTCAACTGCGTGAACGGGCCGACGGCCGAGCCATGCGGTGTCTGCGAAGCGTGCACGGAAATCGCGGAGGGACGCGACATCGACGTGCTCGAAATCGACGCCGCGACG
>DASPWV010000602.1:0-1756 GCA_035637635.1 Vicinamibacterales bacterium
CAAAAGGTGAGCATCTTCTCGTTCATCAACCTGCCGGTGGAGCGGGCCGAGCGTCCGCTCTTCGCGAGCAAACCGGTTGAACCGGACGTGCAGACCAACGTCCGGACGTACGACGGCCGGCTCTATCTCATCGTCCTGGACGACCTCCACGTGCATCCGCTTCGATCCGCGCTGGTCAAACGGGCCGCGCGCCAGTTTGTGGAGCGATACGTCGGCGCGAACGATATGGCCGCCGTTGTCACGACCGGCGGTCGCGTGGAGACGTCGCAGGAGTTTACGAGCAACCCGCGTCTGCTCCTTCAAGCCATCGACAATTTCATGGGCCGCAAGCTCCGCTCGTCCACGCTCGAACGGATCGAGGAAGAGGCGCGTACGCGCGACACGCGCCAGGCAAACGAGCGGGTGAACGATCCTCTCGACATGGAACGCGGCTTTCAGGCGCGCAACACGCTGAGCACGATCAAAGGCCTGGCCGAATATCTCGAGAACGTTCGCGGCCGTCGCAAGGCGCTGGTGTTCTTCAGCGAGGGGATCGATTACGACATCACGGATGTCTTCAACAATCGCGATGCCACGACCATTCTGGATGCGACGCGCGATGCAATTGCGGCGGCGACACGCGCCAACATTTCCATTTACGCCATCGACGCGCGCGGGCTCACCGCCATGGGTGACGATTCAATCGAGATCCAGAGCTTCCCCGACGATCCGTCGCTGGGTCTTGGACCCACCGCGCTTCAGAACGAATTGCGTCTGGCGCAGGACAGCCTTCGCGTGCTCGCCGACGAAACCGGCGGTTTCGCGTCGGTGAACACGAACGACATCGCCGGCGCCTTCCAGCGCCTCGTCGACGACAACAGCTCGTACTACGTGCTCGGCTACTACCCGGCCAACGATCGCCGTGACGGGCGTTTCCGGAAGATCGAAGTGAAAGTGAATCGGCCCGGAGTCACGGTTCGTGCGCGCCGCGGGTACGTCGCGCCGCGAGGACGCGCGTCGGATGCGAAGCTTGCAGGTCCCGCCGCTGCTTCGCTTGAACTTCGCGAGGCGTTGACGAGCCCCGTGCCCGTTTCCTCGTTGCCGCTTGCGGCGACCGCCGTTATGTTCAAAGGCCCGGCGCCGAAAACGACGGTGGTCGTTTCGACGCTGGTCGGCGGACGCGATCTCCCGCTCGTCGAGAAGAACGGCGTCTTCGGCAACGAGCTCGAGGTGGTGTTGAGCGCGACGAGCGCAGACGGCAAGGTCACAGGTGGCGATCGCAACACGGTGACGCTCACCCTCAAGCCGGATAGCGTTCAGCGTCTAAGAGCGGCGGGTTTTCGGATGATCAGCTCCGTCGATCTGCTGCCGGGACGCTATCAACTGCGCGTCGCCGCGCGCGAGGCCAATGCGCGGCGCGCAGGCTCGGTGGTCTACGACCTCGATGTGCCCGACTTCTCCAAGCAGCCGCTGGTCATGAGCAGCATTGCCTTTACGTCGGGATCCAGCTCGTTCGCGCCGACGGCGCGACCGAAAGATCCGTTGGCGAAATTGCTGCCGGGACCCCTGACGACCTACCGCGAGTTTCCACAGAACGACGAGGTCGCCATCTTCGCGGAAGTGTACGATGCGAACGCCAGCCAGCCGCACAAGGTGGATATCAATCTCGCCGTCAAGGCTGAGGGTGGCACAACGGTGTTTCAGTCGCGCGAAGAACGTGACAGCTCGGAGCTCACAGGGAGTGCGGGCGGCTACGGCTTCAGCAACCGGTTTACAC
>DASPWV010000603.1:0-7251 GCA_035637635.1 Vicinamibacterales bacterium
GTGCGTGTCGAGCGCCTCGACGAGGCGGTCCGTCGACGGCTGCTGGTATTGACCGCGCCCCGCGGGCGGGTTGAGATCCAGTTCGTCCTGTTCGAGGATGAGGGTGATCCAGGACGGCATGGAAGCGACCAACCCCGCCAGCCGTCCGAGGGTCATCGACTTCGGGTGCGGCTTCCAGTCATCACGACCGAGCGGCACACGTTCAAGTGGGCGGCGGGTGCGAACGGCTTCGCGATCGAGTTCGGCAAGAAAAAGCTCTGTAAGCTTCATGGCCACTCCGGGTTCAGCTCTTCCGAAGAATCATTCCGACAACAGGCATCATGGCGTTTCTGCCCGAAGGTAAGCAAGGAGCTGCCATTCCAACCTTTTGACCATGCACGCCTGTCTACATACTATCTGTTCATGACAGGTATCGACACGCGGGCGCTCGACCGTGAGCTGAAACGAGGCTCCGCGGAGCTGCTCATCCTCTCGCTGCTCGAGGCACGGCCCCGCCACGGCTACGAATTGAGCAAATTGATCAAGCTCCGCTCGGGCGGCCAACTGTCGTTCCATATCGATTCGCTCTATCCGTTGCTCTATCGCCTCGAGGAGCGCGGGTGGATCAAGGGCACATGGGTCGAGAAACCCGGCGAGCGCCGGCGTCGTTACTACAAGGTGACGAGCGAGGGGCGGCGAGTCCTTGCCCAGCAACGCAAGACATGGGCCGCGTTCGTTGAGGCCGTGCGTCGCGTGACAGGAGCCGAAAATGTTTAATCCTTCGACGCCGCCGAACGATGAGCCGCTCAGGGCGCGTTGGGCGCGCGAGGTCCGCACGCGCCTGTCGTCGCTGCCCCTCTCGCCCACGCGCGAAGCGGAGATCGTCCACGAGCTCTCACAGCATCTCGACGATCACTATCGCGAGCTGATCGCGGGGGGCGAGTCGCCCGACGACGCCGAGCGGTTGACGCTCGCACAGTTCCGCGACGGAGATCTCCTTGCGCGGTGCATGGCGCCGCTTCGGCAGGCGCAGGTCTCTCCGCCGCTGACGCCGGGAGCGCCAACGGGCGGGGTGCTCAGCGATCTCTGGCAGGACCTGCGCTACGCCGCGCGCATCTTCTGGAAGCAGCCCACCTTTGCGGCGACCGCGGTGCTGACCCTGGCATTCGGAATCGGAGCAACCACGGCGATTTTCAGCGTGGTCAACGGTGTGTTGTTGAAGCCCCTGCCTTTCGACGAGCCAGAGACGCTGGTGAGCCTGCGGCAACGCGCGCCGCACGGAGCAGGAACGAATCATGGTCCCGCCACTTACCTCACCTATCGCGAGAACCAACAAGCGTTCGAGGCAATCGGCGCGTGGGATCCCGCCGAGGTCTCGATTACCGGAGCCGGCGATCCGGAACGCGTTCAGGCACTGTTGGTCAGCGCCTCCACGTTGCCGCTCCTGCGAATCCAGCCCATCGTCGGCAGTCGATTCAACGCGCAAGACGATAAGCCGGGTAATCCTCTTCGAGTGATCTTGACCTATGGCTACTGGAAGCGCCGGTTCGGTGGAAACGAGAACATCGTCGGTCAGCGGCTCGTGATCGATGGCAAGCCAGGTGAAGTGATCGGCGTGCTGCCTGCATCGTTCTGGTTCTTGCGCACGCGACCCGAAATCGTGCTGCCGATGCCATTGGACGTGAACGCGCCCCGCGGCATCAGCTTCGGGTTTCAGGCGCTCGCGCGGCTGAAGCCGGGCGTCACGCTCGCCCAGGCCAATGCAGATGTGGCGCGCCTGATCTCGCACCTGCCGCCGGTCTTCGCGAGATTAGAGTTGCAGCCGGACGTGCGCCCGCTGGCGGACGACGTGATCGGCACCGTCGGCGAGATTCTGTGGATTCTCCTGGCCGCCGTCGGCGTCGTGCTGCTCGTAGCCTGCGGAAATGTCGCGAACCTGTTTCTCATTCGCGCGGAGGGACGGCAGCAGGAGCTCGCGATGCGTGCCGCCCTTGGCGCGAGTCGTGGCCGACTCGCGCGCGCATTGCTGTCCGAGACCGTGTTGCTGGCCCTCGGCGGCGGTGCGCTCGGAGTAGCACTCGCGCAAGCGGCGCTGCGCCTTCTGCGCACGATGGCTCCAGCCGAGCTCCCGCGCATCGACGAGATTGACATCGACGCGACAGTGTTGCTTTTCACAGTGTCGATTTCAATGTTGAGCGGGGCCTTCTTCGGAGTCGTTGCGATCATGAAGTTCGGGAGACCCAGCACCACGGCGCTCAAAGAAGGAGGTCGATCGGCCAGCGACGCTCCGGCGCGGCACCGCACCCGCAATGCGCTGGTCGTGGGACAAGTCGCGCTGGCGCTGACGCTGCTAATCGTCTCTGGGCTCATGATTCGCACGTTCGTGGCGATGCGACAGGTCGACCCGGGGTTTGCCCGCCCCGGGGAGGTCCAGACGTTTGTTCTCGCCATACCACCAGGGCTCATCAGCGATCCACAACAAGCGGCACGCACGCATCAAAGCGTCGCGGAACGACTGGCTCGCGTGCCGGGCGTCACCTCCGTCGGTCTATCGTCTTCCATCACGATGGACGGCGAGGACAACGGCAACCCGATCGACGTGGACGGTGCGCCTGTCCCCCCAGGCCAATTGCCCCCGCTCCGCCGGTTCAAGAGCTTCGCGCCGGGATATTTCGAAACGATGGGGAACCGCCTTGTGGCGGGCCGCTCGATCACGTGGAGCGAGATCTTCGAGCAGCGGCCGGTGGTCGTCATTTCGGAACCGCTCGCGCGCGAGTACTGGGCAGAGCCGGTGAAAGCGCTCGGCCGACGCATCCGAGGCAATCCGCGGAGTCCATGGCGCGAGATTGTGGGCGTGGTTGGCGACGAGCGCGACGATGGGCTGAATCGGCCGGCAACCGCGATTGTGTACTGGCCGATGCTGAATGAGAGCTATCGATGGCGCACGATGGCCTACGCCGTGCGCTCGAGCCGGGTCGGGACTCCGGGCTTTCTTCGCGAGCTCGAGCAAGCAGTCTGGTCGGTCAATCCGAATCTGCCGCTCGCCAGCGTGCAGACGCTCGAGGAAATCGAAGCGCGCTCCATGGCGCAGACATCGTTCGCGCTGGTGATGCTCGCAGTTGCCGCCAGCGTCGCGCTGCTCATCGGCGTCGTGGGCATCTACGGCGTGATTGCCTACGCGGCTGCCCAGCGGACGCGTGAGATTGGCGTTCGCATGGCGCTCGGCGCCCAGATCAAAGATGTGCGCAGAATGTTCCTGCGTCACGGGCTCTCGCTGACGGCCACGGGCATCGCACTGGGTATCGCGGCGTCGATGGGTGTTACGCGCGTGATGTCGGCGCTGCTGTTCGGCGTCAGCCGAACGGATCCGATGACGTATGTGGCGGTGTCTGGAGCGCTCGCGTCGATCGCGCTTCTTGCGACGTATCTTCCCGCGCGCCGAGCGGCGCGCGTCGATCCGGCTGTCGCGCTGCGCGCGGAGATCTAGCGACGTCGCGGCGCAGTGTCTGGGGTCAACGAGCATGGTGATGTTGTATAAGTGAGGCCTCTGGCCGAGGGTTACAATGTGGCGTCATGCGCACAACCGAAATGGGCCCACCACTCGCCACGTTGTTTTCGGAGCTCGTGGACGGCGCGAGCGGCGCTGGCGGTGCGTTCATTCTGAACTCCGGAGATGTCGGACTCGTGAGATCGCTCGAGAAGATATCCGCCGCGGATGCGTCGCGCTCTGTCAATGACGGCGCGACGATTGCGGCGCATGCGGAGCATCTGCGCGACGGATTGTCGTTGATGAATCGGTGGGCACACGAAGGCGGCAACCCCTTTGCGGATGCGCGGTGGGATGAGGCGTGGGCGACGTCGGTCGTCGACGAAGCCGCGTGGAAAGAAATCCGGACCGGGCTCCGACACGAAGCGCACAAATGGCTGACGGCGCTGAAGTCGCCGCGTGAGGTGAAGGACATGGAACTCACAGGGATGATTGCGAGTATCGCCCACCTCGCCTACCATCTTGGCGCGATCAGACAGATCGACAAGAACGCGCGCGGGCCCAAAGAGGGAACATTCCGGTCGTGAGTGAAGCTTAGTGGTAGGAGCACGCGCCTGGGGCGCCGCACGCGCACTCTTAGCCAGTCTACGGAGTTCGCGGATTGAGTTCGTTTCTCAATTAGTTGTGCGAGGCCGGATTGGCGCCACCCTCCAGCGCGAATACGCGACAGATGTCACCAGCACGAACAGAACCGCTGTGGTCACCGCGGAGCTCACTTCGCCGCGTGCCAAGTGAAAAATCGTGGCGCTGATCGTCACAATCATCAACCCAGCCGCGGCGGCGGGAACCAACCAGGGCAGCATGCGCGTCAGGCCGGGCAGGATCAATCCGATCGCCGCGAGCACTTCGGCGACGCCGATGAAAATGCGGAATGCTGGGGCGATCGAGGCATTCATTTGTGCCAACAGTGATTGGGGTGGGAACAGAAAGATCCAGCCATGCGCAAGAAACGCCACCGCCAACAGTACTTGAAGCGTCCACAGGATGATATTCATTGCGATGCTCTCAAATTGACCTACGGTTCGAATCGATCGGACGCGGTCAGAAAGTGAATCGCGAGGAGATCGTCGGCCTGATCGTGGCGCTCGAGCACTATCTCAAGATCGATCACAAGGCGCACCCTGCGAAAACCACTCGGGGCAGGTAAGCAGGCTCGCTAGCCTGGCTCAACCCACATTGGGCACGTCGATTCCGAGTGCCGTCGCGAGATCGATTTGATGCTCCTGCTCTTGCACGAGAATCTCGCGAATCTGCTCGGCCATCGCGTATTCACCGAGTGCTTCGCATTGCCGGACGCGCTCGCGGTAGTTGCGGATGGTCTCGTTTTCGTTGTCGAGATCGAAGCGTAACATCTCCTCGGCGACCTCCGACGTGCGGACGGGCAGTGAGGTCGCCGTGGGCATGCCGCCGAGATAATCGATCTGCTTCGAGATGATGAGGGCGTGTTGAAGTTCTTCTTGCGCGTGCGTTTCCAATTCGGCGGCGATGTTCATGTACTGGGCGCCTTTGAGGACCTGTGAATAGATGACATACGCGATGATCGCTTGATATTCCCGCGCAAGATCCTCGTCGAGCAGCCGCACCAGCTGTTCGCGCGTGAGAGGCGCCGCATCGCGGCTCTCGCTTCGCTTTTCGTCCATTGCCATACTCGCCTCCTGGTGTCGTCACACGTATCGCGAGCGATACCACGTTCGCGCGGTGTGGGTTCGCGTCTGATGATCTCTCACGAGATTGGCACATGCGCGGCCAAATCGTATAACGATCGCGCGGCCTTAGCTCAAGCGGTGTGGCGCCGAAGCAATACCTGGAATGCCGCCGCGGCGAGCGCTGACGCGCGCCCGAATGTTCGGAGGAGCACGGCGCGCCAAGCCGGTGATTTTGGGCGGTTATGGACCAAATTGGTCGCAAGTTCCACGCTAGCTCCAACAGAAGGAGGTCTTGAACGGAGGTATGGAGGATCTCCCAAGAGTCAGAAACGGAATCACCACCATTGACGACGAGCTTGCGTGTGATCGCTATTGACGTAACGTGGATCGCTCAGTTCGACTAACGCGTTCGAGACTTCATTCCGCGGCGGGCTGACCATACGCACGCTTTCCAAGCGTGCCTGATCGACCGCTCCAGCATCTCTCCGTCTTTAGAATCAACCACTTACGGGTCACTCGCAATCGCGATTCCTCGCGATTGTGATAGGTCCTCTAACCTGCCGCGATCACTTACGGCCATTCCAGTATAGCTATAGCCGCCGCGGACGTCCTCGGGTGGAACCGATGGAGTTCGCAGCAGGCGTTCTCGGCACTTCTGCGCTGCGTGTACGCTTCTGGCCCGCGAGCCTCAGCCCTCGACAGGAGGCGCCACGTTCCGCTAGCATATGTACGGCATATGCCTGAGGATTGGAGATCGGATGAACACGGAACGGCAGGTTCGGCTCTTCCGAAACGGCAGGAATCAAGCGTTGCGGATTCCACGCGATTTGGAACTGCCCGGGCGCACGGCAACCCTCCGAAAGGAAGGTCCTCGTTTGATCGTCGAACCGGTGGCGGCCCCCTCACTCCTCGACGTGCTCGCGAAGCTCAAGCCCCTCGACGACGAGTTCCTGCCAATTTCGCGTCCCCTGGCAGAACCCGTCGAGTTCTGACGTGCCACGTTTGTATCTGCTCGATACGAACATTCTCTCCCATCTCGTTCGCCAGCCTCAGGGGCCCGTGGCCGATCACATCGCTGACGTGGGCGAGGCGAATGTGCTGACGAGCGTCATCGTCGCGTGTGAACTGCGGTACGGCGCCGCCAAGCGCGGTTCCAGGAAGCTCACGCGGCAGGTTGAGGCCGTGCTGAGCGCAATGACGATCAGACCCCTCGAATCGGATATCGAACGCGTCTATGCGTCGATTCGTGTGGCCCTCGAGAGGAGAGGCACGCCCATTGGCGCGCACGACATGCTGATCGCCGCGCATGCGCGAGCTATCGACGCGGTGTGCGTGACGGACAATGTCGCCGAGTTCAGACGGGTGCCTGCTTTGAAGATTGAAAACTGGCTGAAGTGAGGACAGGACGATCACACGATGGCGGCAGGTCGCGGAAGGGTCCTGCTCCAACTTCAGAAAACCCACATACTTCGTCGATGAGCCGTCAGAACCTCGAAGAACATCGAGGTCGACAGCGGCGTTTCCTTCGCGGCTGCGGCCCTATGACGGCGCGTTCAAACTCGGATTGGTTAATGTCGCCGCTACGACGCGCGGCAAGTACTCGATTCGAATGCCGTCGGTCAATCGAACTATGAGTGAACGGCTTCGACTTGCCGATCTTCTCAGTGGTCTTTCGATTGTTTCCGATCTCGGATACGGCCTGCCGATCGAAACGGCATTGCGCTCGTGTCTGATTGGCACGGCTGTGGCGCGGCGGATGGCTCTACCGGAGCGCGAGGTTGCTGATGTCTTCTACGTCAGCCTGCTGTTCCATGTCGGATGCGTAGCGTACGCTCAAGAGACCTTCGAGCTGTTCGGGGACGATCAGGCAGTGAGGCGCGCGGCCGTGGAGACCGACCTCACCGACGTGCGCGACATCTTCGCAACACTTATCCCACGCTCGACTCGCGGTCTACATCCCGCCGCGCGCTTGAAGGGGGCGGTACGCATGGCCGTGACGGGCCGTGCGTTCGGCAAGGCTCACGATCAAGCGAGCTGCGAGGTGGCGCGCAGCGTCTCTCGTCGCATCGGACTTCCCGA
>DASPWV010000604.1:0-3848 GCA_035637635.1 Vicinamibacterales bacterium
GGGGTACGGAGCGCGCGGGCCGACATCCATCGCTTGTATGCGGAGTACCGCGCCGGCCGCATCGAACGACTGAGCGAACTGGTACGCGGCCCGTCACGCACGTGACGCCGGACGGCGAAGCACGATGATTCTCGCGACAAACGTCTGAACAGTCTCGCCTCTTTGATTTCGCGTGTCGTTCCGCAGCCTGGCGATGCCGCGCTCGGGGCGCGATCGTGAGGGCGTGATCTCGATCACCTCGCTCTCTACGTGCAGTGTGTCGCCGGGACGCATCGGCGCACTCCACGTGATCTCGCCCCCGACGCCGAGAATGCCTCCGGCCACGGGTGGGCCGCTCTGGACCAGCAATCGCATCGTCAACGCCGCCGTGTGCCAGCCACTACCCACGAGACCGCCGAAAATCGTGTGGCGCGCCGCGGCGTCGTCCAGATGAAACGGCTGTGGATCGAACTCGCGTGCGAAGCTGAAGATCTCGGCTTCAGTGACGGTGTACGTCGCCGTGACGAAATGCTGGCCTGGTTGCAAATCTTCGAGATACAAAAGAGTATCGCCCACGCCGTTAGTTTACCGACGTTGGCCTCACACCTCCTGCCTTGCCGCCAAACCGCTTCAACGAGAACAACTCGAGATCGAAAGCCGATCGTCCATTCACAACGAGATCCGCGGCGATATCGCCGATCGCCGGCGCGAACTTGAATCCATGGCCCGAACATGGACTCACGATCAGCACGCGCGGTGCAGCCGGGTGGAAGTCGAGCACGAAGTGAAGGTCGGGCGTATTCGTGTAGTAACAGGTGGCGGCGTCGAGGAGTTCACCGTTCGCCGATGGCAGATGGCGCGCGAGCAGCTCACGGAGGTGCGTCAATTGCGACGCGGCCCGTCCATCGGCTGAATCATCGTCCGGACCGGCGGCGTCCCCTTCGTGGTGAATCGCCACCTTGATGCCATCGCCAAGATTCGGGAAGCCGTACAGCAACCGGCCGGCCGCGTACTCGATGAGGAAGATGGGCAAACGGTCAGGATGGAAGAACTCTTTGTGTGCAGCGTCGCGTAGCCAAAACATTCGCGTTCGTTCGACCTCGAATCGAACGTTCAGGTCGGAAATCAACGACGATACCCACGGACCGACAGCGAGCACGAGGTGGTCGGCTGAATACTCGCTGTCTGCTGTGGTCACGAGTACGCCATCGGCCGTCGAGGACCAGGACAGCACGCGTTGATTGAGGACCACCTGCGCGCCGTTGCGCCGCGCGAGCGACAGCAACGCGGCGACACACTGCTCGGCGAAGAGCACTCCGGCGCGCGGCTCGAAGATCCCCACCATATCCTCGGCTAACCGCAGGGCCGGAAAACGGCGGGTTACGTCGCGCGGCGACAGCCGTTCGTATGCCAGTCCGTATGTACGTGCGCTCAACTCGGCGCCGCCCGCGACGGCACCCCCGGGAGGACCAATCATCAGGCCTCCGGTTTGCGTCAAGAGACGCGATGCCGATTCGTGTTCGACCTCGGCCCAGCGTGCGTACGCATGTTGGACCAACGACACATATGCGGGATGCTCGAAGTACGCCTCACGGATGATTCGTGTCTTTCCGTGTGAGGAGCCGTGTGCGTGAGGCGGCGAGTACCGGTCCAGTCCGAGCACACGGACACCCCGTGACGCGAGACTGTACGCCGTCGCCGCGCCCATTACACCGAGACCGACGACAATGACATCTGCAGTCATCGAGCGATACCGACACGCGATTCACGACGAGGACCGTTCACTTTTGGCAGCAAGAGTCGTAGGCCTCCGTCGACTTCAACGAAGGGCATCGATACACGGATTATCTGCCCGGCAAGGACAAAGCCGCCGCTTACGGCATTACAGGCTTGATCATCGGTGCGACCGCAGCGAAGGCCGGTTTCTTCAAGTTGTTGTTGGTAGGCCTTCTGGCGTTCAAAAAAGCCCTTCTCGTCGGAGTGGTGGCTCTCGGAGCGCTCATCAAACGACTCTTCCGTCGAGGACCGAAACAGGCCGTGCCGGAAAGCGTGTAGCGGTTCTCCGCGTGGCCCACCCGAAAGATACTATCGATCCAGCTGTTACACGCCACCAGTACATACTTTGCCCGTGAGGCGCGCGGTCGTGGCGGTACTCATCGGCTTTTCAATCCCCCCAGCCGGCCTCGGGCGGGAATTCCGATTCCACCATCTTCACCTTGCCGAGGGACTCGAGTTCTATTCGCGACTGTTCGATCCTGCGGTGACTCAACGCGCGCGTGTCGCGGGCTTTGATGCGCTGCGCTCCGGCACGATGCTGCTGCTGTTCGGCCGCCCGTCAACCAGTCAGTCGATGCCGGAGCGTCCGTCAGCGATCTGGCACTTTGGGTGGGGCGATGTCACCCTCGGCGAGACCTACTTACGGCATGCTAGCCGCGAGGTCGAATGGGAGCCGCCGTTGCCTGCCGGGAAACTTCATCTGCATCTGCAAAGCCCTTCGCCGGTCACGACAGCCGGGTGGTATCGCGACATGCTTGGCGCTGCGATCGACGTCTTACCAGGAACAGCGGCGAGCCATCCGGTTGCGCCGCGGCCGGAGCTGCGAGTTGCCGAAGCCGCCGTGCGGTTCGGCGACTTTGCCATGGGGATTCACCGTACGGACGAAGCATTGGTGTCAACGCGTGGTCAGCGCGCTGATCACATCGCCTTTGAGTGTGAGGAGCTCGACCGGCTCATTTCCGGCCTGCGTGACAGAGGAGTCCCAATCCTCGAATCGATCTCTCCGTTCGGAGACGGCCGCCACGCCACGATTGAAGGACCAGATCATATCGCCATCGAACTTGTCGAATCTGACAGCCATCGCCATTGATATCACGGCGCGTCGTGCATTCCGTTAGGGCGCCCCTACACCGCAACCGGCGCGTCGGCCCCCGCCCAAAGGTTCATCGTGCCGAGCTCCTCGCGGCCGCAGGCCTTCAGGTACAGAAACAGCTGCGTTCGGTAGGCGGCGCACCCGCAGAGCACGAGATTGACAATGAACGCGCCGCGCGAGGTCTTGCTGCCGAACATGTTGATCTCTGCACCGAAGTCGGCGTCCGACATGTTGCCCAACAGAGTCGAGTACGTTTCGCGTTGTTCGGCAATCGCCGCAAGCGTCTGATCGAAGTCCCGCGCCGCGGCGGCCTGCTCGGCCACGGTCCACGCGGCCGGATCGAATGTTCCCGCCTGCGCCATCTGCACCAGCGTGGGACCCATGATGGTCAAGTACTGCAGCAGCTCGAACGTGCTGCGTTGCTTCGGCGTCGGGCGGTAATCGAGCTTCGTACGATCGATCTTGGTCGCGAGATGAAGCAGGATGCGCACTTCGTGCTGCAATGAGGCAACGAGCTCGGACTTGGTCAGGACCATGAGTGTTCCTCGCGAATCGAAAATGGTGGCGGCCACGATACCACGGCGTCCATGTTTTCGGTCGCTCAACGCACGTGCTTGACACCGGCACCCATGCGCTGAACGATCGCGAAGAAAGGATGCCTGCTTATGGCCGCATCGGTGATCTCACGCAAGGAAGCTGCGACGTCGTTTCTCCGTCAGTGTGCCGCCGGCAACGCTCGTCAGGCGTTTTCGACATATGCAGGCGAAGGATTCCGTCATCACAATGTGTTCTTCCCTGGAACCGCCGACGCGCTGATGAACGCCATGGACGAGAACGCGCGGCAAAACCCTCAGAAGACGATCGACATCCTGCATTCGATCGAAGAAGGCGATCTGGTGGCGCTCCATTCACGAGTGCACCTGCAGCCCGGCGACCGCGGCATTGCGCTCGTGCACCTCTTTCGCTTCAACAAAGACCGTGTCGTGGAGTTGTGGGATAT
>DASPWV010000605.1:0-5343 GCA_035637635.1 Vicinamibacterales bacterium
TGGCGAACGGACGGCCAGAAGCCACGGCAACGCCAGGTGAGCGCGGTCGTTCGTGAGATCGTCGCGCTGCGGCGCAAAGGCTTCCGTTTCATTCTGCTGGCGGACGACAACTTCTATCCCGTCACGCTCGCGGATTTGGCGATGGCCGACAGGCGCGCGGACAAACAGCGCCTCGCCGAGCTGACCGCGCTTCGAGAAGAGCGGTTCGAGCTGATGGCGCAGCTGGCCGAGCTGCCCGACGACATGGTGTTCTACACGCAGATCACCATGGAAGCAGCCGAAGATCCCGCATTCCTCGCGGCGATGCACCGGGCTCGCATTCGCGGCGCGCTCGTCGGCGTCGAATCAGTGACGCCCGAAGGGCTCAAAGCCGTCTTCAAGGACTTCAACAACGCCGGCGAATCGCTCGTCACGCGCCTGCAGGCGTTTCGCGAGCAGGGCGTTCACGTGCTCGGCTCGTTTATCTTCGGCCTGCCGACCGACACGCCGAGCACCTTCGACGCGACCGCCGACCTTGCACAACGCGCCGGTCTGTCGTTTGCGCAGTTCGTGATGCTGACGCCATTTCCCGGAACGATTGATTTCGCCAAATGGGAGCGCGAAGCGACAGACGGTCCGGCGGTCAACGGCGTGCCGCTGACGCGGTACTGGCTGATTCCGCAGTCCCAGCGGCCGAAAGTGTACGCGCCACACCCGACGATGTCGGCCGATGAGATTCGCACACGGACGCAACAGGTGTGGGACCGCTTCTATTCGTTTCCGGCGATCTGGGCACGCTCCACGTGTGTCCGATCGCTCCGCTCGCGCGTCGCGTTCGTGCTGGTCTCGAAGCTGTATCGACAGATGTATGCGAACACCGGAATCGCGACCGATAGCGCCCGTGTGGCTCGCTCAGCGCGCCGTGCACGCTGGATCGCCAAAGCGGCGCGGTGGCTGTTCATCGCGACACCGATGCCGGATCTCCAGGAGCCCGGCGTGAACCCGGCGTCGTCCTAAGGACCATCGTGGCTTTACGAACTCTCCTCGTCACACTGGCAGTGCCTCTCCTGTTCGTTCGGGCGCAGACCGCCGCCGAGGAGGATCTTGCGCGAACGTTTCTGACCACGTCGTTGCACATCACCAGCAGCGACGTGGACCGTATCGACGGAGCGCAGGTGTTTTCGCGCACGCTCGACCCGTCGGACAAGCGCGAGGTCGCGACGCTCGGCGTTGTACGCATCCGAATGACGCCCGAGTTCTACGTCGAGCGGCTCGCCGACGTCGCCCAGTTCAAACGCGACGACGCGGTGCTCCAGATTGGCGCCTTTCGCAATCCGCCGGATCTGAGGGACGTCGCGGCGCTCACGCTCGATGACTCCGACCTCAGAAGTCTTCGCGACTGTCGCGTTGGAAGCTGCGGCGTGCAGTTGCCGGCTGCGGCCATCGAACGTTTTCGGGGCATCGACTGGCAACGAGCGGATGCGCCGGGACGAGCTAACGTCCTGATGCGGGAAATCCTGATCGAGTACGTCACGAGCTATTTGAAGGCCGGATCGTCGGCGAACATGCAGTATGTCGATCAGAGAGAGCCGGTAAATGTCGCGCGCGAGTTTGCTTCGCTGACCGACTCGGATCCTGACACCTGGCGGCGGTTCCCGGATCTCAGGAAGCATCTTCTCGAATGTCCCGTGACAAAGACGGCAGGAACAATCGATCTGGTGTATTGGTCGAAGGAAAAGGTGGGGCGCCGGTCGGTGGTGAGCGTCACGCACCTCGCAATCTCCCGCACGGCGAGTGAATCACCTGCGGACTATGTGGTTGCATCGAAGCACCTTTACGGGACGCACTACTACGACGCTTCGCTCGGATTGACATTGCTCGTACGCGATCGCTCGTCGTCATCGTCCGCGACGTACCTTGTGTACGTGAATCGCTCGCGCGTGGATGTGTTTGGCGGCGTATTTGGAGGCATCACGCGGAAGATTGTCACGTCAAAAGCGCGGTCAACCGTGGCGGACCAGCTCGCGCGTCTCCAACGCACGCTGGAGGGGCAGTTTGCTACCGCCCAGCCATCAGGACGCTAACTACTTCTTTCGCACTATCCGGTAGGTCTTGACGTCGTTCAGCAGGTCGTCGAGAAAATTCCACGTGGCGAGTCCGTCATCGGACGTCGGCTCGAGAAGATAGAACGCAAGGCGGCCGAGGGGCTGCGCGAGTGACACCGCATAGGCGCCGGCCGGCGCGGTGAGCTTTGGTGCGGCTTGCCAGGAGCCTTCCAACGTCCGAAGCGCATGCTGACCGAAGTCGATCGAGCCGGGCTGAACCGGCCGCGTGCTGTTGTTGGTGATGACGAACTGCTCCAGCCCGTCCACCGGCTGCGTGAGCTTGCGGATCTGAATGCCGTGCGCGCGGAGCAGTTCGACTGCCGCGGTCGCATTCGCTGGTAAGAAGTACTGAGACGCCGCGAGCTCGGTCGCTGAAGGCTCGAACCACAACATGTCGATCATCTGCTCCGGCTTGCTCACCTCCTTGCGGCGGTACATCATCGCGCCGCTGACGGGGTTCTTCTCCTCCTCGACCTCGCCCATCAGGATCTCGATCATCCCTCCACGACGGAGCCGCGCGCCCGTGGCGAGCGGCTTTCCGATGATCGTTTCCTGGTCCGCCGCTGCGCAGGCCTTTTTGATGCGGTCGGCATTCTGGCCTGCGAAGTTCAACGCTTCTTGGACGAAGTAGCGGGTGGCTTTGATCCGATCCTCGAATGGCAGATATGAGTACGCCTCGCTGAGGAGCGCGAACCGGTTTCGTAAGCCAACGTAACTATTGTGGAAGCGGGGGACGTGCTCGAAGCTGGCCCACGTGCGTGGCCCCGCGACCGGCGGCGCTCCTGTCGGCGCACCGGCTGGATTTGCCGAGGCGGGCGGCTGGCCTCCTCGACCGCCGCGTCCGGGACCCGGCACATTGCCGTAATAAAAGGTGTCCCAGCCATGCTTTGCCTTCGCGTTTTTGGTGACGAACGGAAACCATTCGTCTGTCATCAGCTTCATGATCCCGTCGCTCGTGTTCGGATTGAGCGGCGGCGCATACGTCAGGTGGTACGCGTGAAAGGATCCGTCTGAGGTGTGCAGGTCGAACCCGACGTGCGGATCGTAGTCGTTCCAGAGCTTCACGAACGCCTTCGCTTCAGGCGTCTCGAGCTTCATGAAATCGCGATTGATATTGAGGTTCTGCGCCTGGTGTCGCGTGCCCATGCCATTGATGGGACCGTTCTGGCGTCCCCGGTTGGTCGGCGACATCTTTTCGTTGCCGTCTGCATTGAAGATCGGCGTGACGATGAACACCATCGTGCGGAGCCAATCGGCATGCTGTCCGAGCGCGAACTCGCGCAGGAGCATCAGCGCCGATTCCTTCCCTTCGACTTCGCCAGCGTGGATGTTGCCCTGGATATGGACGCGAAGCCTGCCGCTTGCTTTGAACGATGCGGCCGTCGGATCTTTCAGCCCGCTGGCAACGATTGCCGCGGGCATCTCGCGCCCCTCGAACGTCTTTCCGTACGTTGTGTAGAAGACAAGCGGCGACGCGGCATCCACGGTCTTCATGAACTTCACCACGTCGTCATAGCTCGACGTGGATTTGAAGTCGGAGCTCTCCGCGGTGGTCTTGAGACCCGTCAGTGAGACCGCAGCCTGTGTTGCAATCGCAGCCGCAGTAAGCACGGGCGCGACCAAAGCGACTGCGACAAGGCGAAAGAAGTGAACCATGAACCCACCTTGAGGAGTATCGCGGGCGCAGCGAGGATCAACCGCTACTCGTTGCGCCGCGACGAGGCTATCACGACGAACGGCCGGTCGCGCGAGAGCGTGTCAGAATCGGCATAGAGGCGCGTCACGATGGCAACGATTCTTCCGGCGATTTTCTTCGGGCACGGCAACCCGATGAACGCGCTGCTGCGACCTTGTGCACAACCTTCACGCGTATGCGGTTGAAGGCGTGGACGGCGGGTCCATTTCGGTGTTAGCGGCAGATAGGGCAGCAGACGGTCTGAAATCCGGGCGGCCATCTCGCGAACACAAACACGCCAACGCGTAAACTTCGCGTTTGGGTGCCGGCATTGTCTCGCGCTACCCGGGCCGCCGTGTATTACTCTCGATGGATGCGCCCACGTGCCGCCACCTTTGCCATCATTGGTTCTGCTGCTCTTGCCGCCGCACTCGCCGGGCAGGGACGCGGCGGTGGCGGAACACGAATCGGTCCGGGGCAGGAGTGCCCATCGGGAAGGACTGAAACGCGGCCGGGCGCTTGCCAGGCCCCTGAATTTCCTCCTCCGAGCATCGTGGACTATCGTCCGCGCTCGACGCTGGTCGCGGCGCAGCATCTGGTGCCAAAGGCCAGGTTCCCTGCCATCGACATTCACGGGCACCCACCGGCGCTGACATCGCTCGAAACGCTCAACAGCCTCATTGCCGACATGGATCGCCTCAATCTGCGCATGATCGTGAGCGCGAACAACACGTCGGGCGAGCGGCTCACACGCATGCTGCAGACCATCAACGCCAGCCCTCACAAGGATCGGTTTCGCGTGCTCGCCGGCATCGACTTCAGAAACGTGGGTCCTGGATGGGCCGAACGCGCGATCCGTCAGCTCGAAGCCGACATCAACGCGGGCGCCGTCGGCGTCGGGGAAATTCCGAAGAGTTTTGGGTTGAACATTCAGAAGCCGGACGGCTCCCGTTTGCGAGTGGACGATCCGGAGATCGACCCGTTATGGGACGCATTCGCACGGCTCGACGTGCCGGTCTTCATCCACACGGCTGAACCGCAAGAATTCTTCCAGCCGCTCGACAATCACAACGAGCGTTGGCTCGAGCTCGCGCTCTTTCCAGATCGCCGCAACAATCAGCCGGGGCACGTCACGTTTGACGAGCTGATGACGGAGCGGAACAACATGTTCCGCAAGCATCCCAAGACGCGGTTCATCGTCGCGCACTTCGGCTGGCACGCCAACGATCTTGCGAAAGCGGCCGCGCTGCTCGATCAGTTTCCAAATGTCGTGGTTGAAGTCGGCGCGATCCTGTACGACCTCGGCCGCCAGCCGCGTGCCGCGCACGACTTTTTCGTGAAGTATCAAGACCGAATTCTTTTTGGCAAGGATGCCTATCAACCGGAGGAGTATCCGTACTACTGGAGGGTATTCGAAACAGCAGACGAGTATTTCGATTACTACCGCGACTATCACGCCTTCTGGAAACTGTACGGAATGAACCTGCCTGCCGTGGTGTTGAAAAAGCTCTATTACCAGAACGCATTACGCGTGGTGAAAGGCCTGCCGCGCGCAGGCTGGCCGCAGTAGGGGGTCTATTCGCT
>DASPWV010000606.1:0-5633 GCA_035637635.1 Vicinamibacterales bacterium
CAATACGTTTGATGGCGCGGTGCACCATCAGGTTCGCTTTGCCGATAGCCGCCGTGGCGAGCGGCCGGTGGTGCTACTACCGGACGAATACCTGCCGCGTGGGCCGCTGACCGTTACGCTCCGCGCCCGGCGCTCGACGCAAGCGGAACCGTCGACGACGCCCGTCGCGCGCCTGGCTCTCGTGCAACTGGACGGCACCGTCGGCTGTTCTGCGGATTTCACCGCGGGCCAAATCCCCGCAGACTTTCGCGATCTCAGTGTGTCTTGCCGGCTGGCGAAAGACGGTCCCGCAACGCTCCTCGTTGACAGCCTGGGCAAGGTCGACCTGGCCTTCGATCGAGTGGCGCTCGTCTGGCAGTAGAATCCGCGAATGGCCCATTCCCCCGCGACCACGACGGCTGCACCCGCACCGGCACCGGCAATTGCACCGGCAGCGCCGCCGAGGACATTTCAGCCGTACGTGACGTCTGCTCAATCGATGGCGGAGTTCACGGTCAAGGCCATCGTGCTTGGCGTGATCTTCGGTTTGATCTTCGGCGCTTCGACTGTGTATCTCGGTCTGCGCGCAGGCCTGACGGTGAGCGCGTCAATTCCAATCGCCGTGCTCGCGATCTCGGTGCTGAAGAAACTCGGCGGGTCGACGATTCTCGAAAACAACATCGTCCAGACCATCGGATCGGCCGGCGAATCCGTGGCTGGCGGCGTCGTCTTCACGATTCCCGCGTTGATCTTTCTCACGCCTTACGGTCCTGGCTATTTCAGCTACTACCAAATCACGCTCCTCACTTTTGCCGGCGGCATTCTGGGTATTCTGATGATGGTGCCGCTCCGTCGCGCGCTCATCGTCAAAGAGCACGGCGTGCTGCCGTATCCGGAAGGCACCGCGTGTGCGGAAGTGCTCGTCGCGGGAGAGCGCGGCGGAAAGCTTGCCGGTCTCGTCTTCAGCGGACTTGGTGTGGGCGCGTTGTGGAAATCGCTCTCATGGACGTTCAACATCTTTCTGCAGATTGTCGGCTACTCATTTCCTCGCAACAGCCAGTTTCCCAATGCGACGTTGAACGTCGACATCTCGCCGGAGTACATGGGCGTCGGTTACGTCATCGGTCCGCGCATTGCGGGGACGATGTTTGCCGGCGGCGTGCTGTCATGGCTCGTGCTGCTTCCGCTGCTGTCGATACTTGGCGCAGCGATCCCCACACCGTTTCCGCCGATACATCCGAACTTTGCGGTGAATCCAGCAACAGGACGACCGTTTCTGCTCTCGGAAATGGCGCCGGGGCAAATCTGGAGCGCGTACATTCGCTACATCGGCGCGGGCGCGGTCCTGGCGGCCGGCCTGATCACGCTGGCGCGCACCATCCCGACCATCGTTTCCTCCGCGCGTGAAGGCCTCAAAGGCATCGGCGCCGCGAGCGGCGCCACAAGCATGCGCACCGAACGCGACATTCCAATGACGGTCGTGCTCGGCGGATCGCTCTTGCTCGCCATTTTTCTTGCCGTCGTTCCAGGACTGCCGACGCAGGGCAACGTGCTCGTCTCGGTGCTGGTCATCATCTTCGGGTTCTTTTTCGCCACAGTGTCATCGCGCATCACCGGATTGATTGGATCGTCGTCCAACCCGATCTCGGGAATGACGATTGCGACATTGATCCTCACCTGCCTGATTTTCGTGGGTCTCGGCTGGACGGGCGACGTCTACTCGCCGGTCGCCTTGTGTGTCGGCGCCATCATCTGCATTGCTGCCGCCAACGCCGGCAACACCTCTCAGGATCTCAAGACCGGCTACATCGTCGGCGCCACTCCTCTTTATCAGCAACTCGGTCTGCTGATTGGCGTCATCACGTCGGCGTTTGTCATCGGCCTGACCACGCTCTACCTGCATCGCGTGTTCGGGATTGGATCGGCAGACGTCGCCGCGCCGCAAGCCACGCTGATGGCGACGATCATCAAAGGACTTCTGAGCCAGCAGCTGCCCTGGGCGCTCGTGCTCGTCGGAATCTTTGTCTCTGTCACGCTGGAGCTGTGCGGGATTCGATCGTTGTCCTTTGCAGTGGGTTCGTATCTACCGATTGCGACCACGGCGCCGATTTTCGCCGGTGGGCTTGTTCGCTGGCTCGTCGAACGAAAAACGGGCGTCACGTCGGAATCAGATCTCAGCTCCGGCACGCTTTTCAGCTCCGGCCTCATCGCCGGCGGTTCACTGGCGGGCATCCTGTACGCGGCTCTCTTCGGCGCCGAGCAGCTTCGGCCGATCTTCAACATGTTCCAGGCCATCGGAAACGCGCTGCCATTTCTGCACGACAACAGCTCTATCGCGCAGCTTGCCAGCGCCGCCTTGTTCGTCGCGCTGGGCGGAATTCTGTATCGCGCGGGCCAGCGAAAGATCGACTGATCACGTGTTCATCAGCTGCAAAAAAATAAAGGAGATTTGCGGGATTAGGGAGATTTAGGGGAACGCGCCGGTGTCGCGTCGGCGCGCGGCCAAAGCCGCGGTGGTGAACACCCGCGCAATCGGGAAGACGCGCCCGTGTTCGTTCCTGTGGCGTGTCTTCCCGACTGCGCGGGTGTTCACCACTGCGCCGGCAACGCCGGCGCACGCCGACGCGTTTGACGGCCTGCCTGGTCGCTGCGTAATCCCGAAAATCCCGAAAATCCCGCTAATCCCCTTTGCCTTTGGCACGCGTCAGAAACCGGCGCGGCTATTCCGCGCGCGAGCATGTCGTCACCGGAAACGACGGCAATCGCAGCTCCCGGCACATGGGCCGCTGTCAGCTCGCTTTCAATGAGTTTCGCTATTTCGCCCGCGCTGAGCGGTGGCTGCCCACATGTCAGCGTGGTAAGGGCGACAATGAGAAGAACCGTCGTCGCAAAGCGGCGAATCACGGCACCAGTCGAAATGGATACGAAGCTCGCTCCGTTTTTCCTTCCTTCTCGACGGCGATTTCCAGAATGTATTCACCCTGGCCGAGAGCTGCGAGCGTGAGATCTGCCACGATCACGTGAAGATGAAGTTCATCGTCATCGCGCTCACCCAGCGCGACCTCGAGCGGCAGCTGTTGTCCGCTGCGGTTAATCAAACGAGCAGAGACTGTGCCGTCGGATGAGAGCCGCGGCACTTCGAAGCGAATCCGCTCGGTCCGCTGAAAACGGGCGTCGGCGGTTGCCACGTAAGCCAGCCCTGTGGCGGGACCGCGCCGGAGTGCGAGTCCGTTCGTGCCAATGAGCGCGGCCGCGTCCGGCACCGTGACATCGACCGTGGTCTGCAGCGGCAGGCTTCCTCCGGTTGGCGCGAGCGATAGTCGGATGACGTATCGTCCAGGCGGAAGCGAGCCCGGACCGATGTCCATCACCTTGAACATTCGTTGGCCCGATTCCAGCGTGACGTCTCTCTGAATAGGCGCGGCCGCGCCCCGCTCGTGTTCGACAACGATGTGAGCCATGCCACCCTTCTGCCATTCAGGGCTCTTCACCACTGTCGCGTCGAGCTCTGTCGTCAGCCAGATTCGCCCTCCGCCTGAACCGACCTGCACGCGCATGGGAACGCTGGCACGAGACGGCGCAAGCTTGTCGAGCGCACGTCTCAGTTCGGGCGGGATATCGCTGTGCCCCGGAACTGCTCCGTTCATCAAGCGATCGACTCGAGCAACCGCCAGCTCCGCTTCTGTCGGCGCGAGATACCCGGGGCGCGCGCGAACGTCGAATCCCGGCTTCTTGACGCGGACCGTCAGCTTCCGAAACTTCCCATCGAGCTTCGTGTTCGTCGAGTAATACCCGAGGAGGTAGTAGGAACTGGTGTCCGCGAGGATCCGCTGCAGCGGCGCCTCGATGTTGTTGGTGTTGAGGATTGCCACGCCGTCGGTGTTGGCGGCCAGATCACGCAGCGAATCCTGGCGCGCGGAAAGGCGCTCACGGTCCCCGATCACGTCAGTGGCACGGCGCGTGCTCAAGTCCTCGTCAAAGACCACAAGGCCGCGAGGGTCGACGGTGTAGAACGTGACGTTTGCCCGATTGGCTCGCTGCAGCAGCGTGCGAAAATCGAGCTCGAGATCTTCAGCGGCCAGACGTTGTCGTTCGCGCTCGCAGGAGTCAGTGCCGGCGGCGCCCTGAGCCGTACGCGAGGTCAGCTTGCCCGTGGGTCCGACACCGATCGGATCGGTTCCGGGGATACCGAACCCAGCGAGTTTCCGCGCGAGCCGGTCGTCGCGCCTCGGCAGTCGCCAACCTTCGGAAAGCAGTATCACGAACTTGCGTTCTTCGCGGATGCCTTCGAGATGGATGATGAGATCTTCGATGGCATCGAGCGTCTTGCGCTCGCGGCGCCGATCGATCAGCTCCTGTGCAATGCCGGCGGTCTCGCTGGAGCTGTCCGGATAACACATCTGCAGCTCCTGCTCGCGCGGGTCTGCGGTGTTGAGGCGCTGGCGCTGCCCCCAGTACCAGTTATCGCGGAGGATTCCCTCGATGGTCGTCGTGCGCCGCGCGAGCGTGAGATTCCGCGCGGACATCTCCGGTGTCATGACGCCTATCAGGTCGTCTTGTCCAACGGCACGATCGAGCAGATTGATGATTGGATTCTGCGCGCGAAACGAACCCTCGACATGGACGTGCCACACGTCCAGAAAGAGAACGAACAGCCGCGCGTCTGCATCAGCGGCCATCGCACGCGCTTCCGCCACCGTGTTCGGCTCGACACGTGCGGCCTGCGGCACGGGCCCTCGCGCGCGGATCACTTGAAAGCTTTCAATCCGCTGCGGCGCGCCGTCTTCCAGTACCTCGAAGTCGTCTGCCGTGAGATCCGCTATGGGCTGGCCATCGCGCGAGACGTACGCATCGACTCGCACAAGGTTCGCGCCGCCGCGAAAGCGCGGCTGTTCCTGCTTCTGCTCCGTGTTTTGCGCCGCCGGCGCAGCGGACAGAACGGCCAGTGCGAGAGCGGACGCCATGAGACACGCCCGCTGAAGCTTCTGGGTCATGGTGCATCCATGGCAGGTTTCCTCATTATTCCCCGAAGCATCCGAATGATCCACCGGAGCGCCAGCACGATGGCAACCAGAATGACGATGGTGACCACGAATGCAGCGACGGGATACTTCAAGGCGAGCAGGCCCAGACCCAGGACGAACGTATCCTCGAAGAAGCTCAACGCCCAGTTCGAGAACGGTTCGGGACTGGCGTTGACGGCAACCCGGGCGCTCGCCTTCGTCAGATGACTGCCGGCAGCAATGACTCCCCCCGCGATGCCGGCGAGCGCCTGGAATCCGGGCGAAGCATCGCCGAGCGTCGCAATCGCCACCGCGGCACCGCCGAGGGGCCGAATCACCGTGTGCACGCTGTCCCACATCGAGTCGACCCACGGAATCTTGTCAGCGACGAACTCGATCAGATACATCGTGATCGCGCCGCCGATCACCCAGTCGTTGTTGAAGATCTGGTACTGCGGCGGAAGCGTCACCCATTGAAACCTCGAGGCGAGCCCCAGGACGGCAACTGTCGCGTACAGGTTGACGCCGGAAGTCAGCGAAAAACCAAGCGTCCGGCCAAGCGAGATGAGCAGATCCACGCGCGTCTCTTATGATCACAGATTAGCGCCCGATTCGAAGCTTTTCTATCTGCGGCTATCTGCGTCCATCTGC
>DASPWV010000607.1:0-2434 GCA_035637635.1 Vicinamibacterales bacterium
CTTCTCCGGCTGCGGCGTTGTGACGGGTCGCTTGTCTGGATTGAGCTCACCGCCACGAGAGATGAGACAGCGGCCGGAACGGTTTGCGCCATCGTTCGTGATGTCTCGGACAGAAAGCGCCTGGACGATCAGTCGCGTGACCTGTATCACCAGCTGATTCAGGCTGAGAAGATGGCGGCGCTCGGACAAACGATTTCGGGCGTCGCCCACGAGCTCAATAATCCGCTCGCCACAATTCTGTCGTGGGCCGAGCGTCTGGCGACACGTCCCGCCGACGACAAGACCCGCCGCGGTCTCGACGTCATTCGCAGCGAATCCGAACGGGCTGCACGCATCGTCCGCCACCTGCTGACGTTCGCGCGCAAGCGGCAAAGCACACGGATGATGGTGGACGTGAACGAGATCATCCGCGAGACGCTGGCGCTACGCGCCTACGAGCAGCGCGTGACGAACATCCAGATCGTGCCGGCGCTCGCCTCCGCGGTGCCGGAGGTCTTTGCGGACGGTCATCAAATCAAGCAGGTGATTCTGAATCTCCTCCTGAACGCCGAACAGGCCATGCTCGCCGCCAACGGCAGCGGAACGCTCGTCGTCCGCACCTGGCATGCCGTGGACCACGAGTCGGTTGTTTTTGAAATCAAAGATGATGGACCGGGCATCTCGGAAGAGATGCAGGGGAAGATCTTCGACCCGTTTTACACAACCAAGGAGGTGGGCAAGGGAACCGGGCTCGGGCTGAGCGTCGCCTATGCCATCGTGCAGGAACACGGAGGACGGATTTGGGTCACGTCGGCCGCGGGTCAAGGCGCGTCTTTTTTTGTGGAGCTGCCGATCGGCGGGCAGTCGCTTCAACCGCGAAAGCCCGCGCTCGAACCGGTGAATGTCGATGCGTTTCAGGGCCTGCGCGTGCTCGTGGTCGAAGACGAGCCCGCGCTTGCCTCCGCAGTGTCCGAAGCGCTGGCCGATGCGGGATTCTCAGTCGACCGTGCGGGCGACGGCGAAGAGGGGCTCACCGCCGTCACCGAGAGCGCTTACGATCTCATCGTCTGCGATCTGAAGATGCCGAAACTCGATGGTATGCAGTTCTATCGCGCGATGGCGGCGGCGACGCCGTCGCTCGCACGGCGCGTAATTTTCGTCACCGGCGCCGTCGCAGGCACGGACGCTGAACGCTTTCTCGAAGAAACCGGTTGCCGGTGGTTGCCGAAACCGTTTCGGCTGGGCGATTTGCTGCGCGCGGCGCGAGACACCCTCTCATAGGGCAGCACGACACCCGTCCGACGCGCGGCAGGTGCCGCGACACGCGCCTCCGCCGCCGGTAGTTGTGCCTTCGCCATTTGCGGCTTGAGCTCGAACGCGAGAACCGCGGCACGGATCGAATGAAGGGCTGCGGCCGGCGTAACCTCCGCGCCGAGCGCTTCTCTGAGGCGCCGGACGGCGCGCGCATGCAGCTGCGACACACGGGACTCGTTCACGCCCAGCTCCATCCCAATCTCTTTCATCGTCACTTCGCGGTAGTAGTACAGCGCGATCACGCGGCGTTCCCGCGCGGGCAGCGTTTCTATCGCCGCCCTCACGCGGTCTCGAACCTCGGCGCGTTCGAACGCGAGATCGGGGCGCTCGGGTTCCGCAGGAACCATGACCGCCGGCAATTGCGTTTCGTCGACGTTGTCGCCGCAGGAGAGTGGGGAGGTCGATTCAATCGTGTTGATGCGTACAATCGTCTTGCCGAGACGCTTTTCGTCGGATCCAATCGCCGCCGCAAGATCGGCGAGCGAGGGCTCGTGACCAAGCTGCAAACGAAGCCGCTCGCGCGCGGCCTCGAGTTCCCGGCGCACTCGGCGCACGCCGCGCGGCCACGCATCTTTGCGAAGCGCGTCGATCATCGCGCCGCGAATTCGGCGTTCGGCAAAGGTCTCGAACTTGATGCCTCGTCCTTCATCGAAGCGCTCGGCCGCATCAATCAGACCGATGACTCCGTCCTGGACGAGATCGCTCAGATCAATCGAATGCGGCATGGTGGCGGCCATGCGCCGCGCCAACGCTTCGACGAATGGCAGGCCAGTCTCGACCAGGGTATTCGTGAGTCCGCTTCTCTCCACGCTCATGGTGTCCCGTCCTCGCGCCTTGGGGGTCTGGGCGCATGTCCAACCGGCTTGACGTCCGGCGAGGAGGCAGAGGCAACCGGAATGCCAGAGCTGTGCAGGAGCGTGGTGCAGTGTGCAGTTGGCCGGAAGCCCATCAGCTAAACGCCTTGTCTTCAAGTAGTTAGCGTCGCCGTCGCGCAAAGATGGGAAAAAATGACGACCGTTAAAACGGCCGAAAAACGCCAGCTTCTTGACGTTTGCAGCTCATCGTTGGTCAAGATATTGACTGTGAGATTACAGATTTTGGTCGGCGAAGCGATTTTTGATCTCGGCCGATGTTTCGAGCG
>DASPWV010000608.1:0-6335 GCA_035637635.1 Vicinamibacterales bacterium
GTGTTGACAACGGTCGTGTGATTCACGCCGACCGATCGCGACCCACGCGTGTAGCGGCGTGCGACCGTCGGCGCGTTCGTCCCGACGACGGCGTCGTTGGGATTCGTATCGTGGAAGTGATCGTAGTTCCCCCGCACCATCAACGTCTGTGCCGCGGTGAGCTTGTGATCCAGTCTTGCGTTGACGAGTTTCTGCCGATATCGTCCGACGTACGCGAGACTGCCGTTCGCCGGCAACACGAATGCAGGGAGCGTGCTCGAGAGGTAAGTCGTGCGATCTTGGTGGGTATAGTCAGCGGTCGCGTAGTAGAACGTCTTGTCCTTCACGATCGGACCCCCGACGGAGCCCGACACCTGGTTGAGTTCATCGGGTAAGTCGGCCGGATTGATCGCCACCAACGTGCTGGGGGTCGTGCACGTAGGCACCGAAGTCGGGCAGTATCCTTTCGGCGAGAAGGTCTTCGCCTGCAGCCGGCCGGGACGCCCGAGGTAAATGCCTTCGCCTCGAATGCTATTCGTGCCCGACTTCGTAACGATGTTCATCGCGGGTCCGGCCGTCCAACCGAACTCAGCCGAGAACGCATTGGCCAGAACAGCGACCTCCTGCACGGCGCCAATCGGCACCGTGGTGAGCATCGTCTGCCGGCCCCAGCCTTCGTCGTTGCTGGCGCCATCGAGCATGTAGGTCGTCGTTCGTCGACTCCCTGACCCGGTAATGAAGTACGTCGCGTTGACGAAGAGATCGCCGGTCCCCTTCCCCTGGCGGAACGCGGAGTTCAGCAGCGGCAGCGTCGTGATCTTGCGGCCAAGAATCGGCGTTTCGTCGATCGTCGCGGTATCGAGTCGGCGGCCGATCTGAGCGTCAGCCCGTACGCGCTGATCGGTGCCATAAACGGTGATCTCGGCCGTCGCAGTGCCCACGAGCAGCGTCACCTTCAGCGTGGCCACTTCGCCCGAGCGCAAGTTGATATCGCCACTCGTTTCAGTTCCAAAGCCTTGCTTCGAAATGGTCACCGTGTAGGTACCCGTCAAGGGCAACGCGGGAAACGACGCGGTTCCGTAATGGTCAGAGGCGGCTTCTCGAACGGCTCCCGTCTGATTGTTTGTCACAGAGACCTTCGCGTCCGTGACGACAGCTCCGGATTGATCACTAACGATGACGACAATGCCGGCATTGTTCGGCGACTGTGCGTAGGCCGGCCGCGCGATGATGGTAAGTGCGCCAAGCAATGTGACGATCTGTTTCAACATATAGTCAGTCTTGCTGACAGCCGCCTGGTCAGTCTAGCGGGCGGCGCTCGGCTACTACCAGCAATCGGAGTTGGACGTTCTGATTGATAATGACGTCGATGCGGTTGGGTCCACTCGAACGACGTGTTCTCGAGGCGCTGTGGCGCCGGGCCAGTTCTGCACGCGTCCGCGACTTGCAGTCGTCATTTCCTGACATCGCCTACACCACGCTCATGACGACGCTCGACCGCTTGTATAGGAAAGGTGTGCTCGATCGCGTGTTCGAGCGCCGTGCGTTTTCATATCGACCGTGCCGTACACGGGCGGAAGCAGCGCTGTCTTTCCTGCTCGATGAAGTCGGGACGGTTGACGATGCAACTCTCAGCGAGCTCGAGCGGCTTGTTCGCGAGCGCCGCCGCGCGCTGAAGGAGCGGTCATGAGCGCCACATGGCTTGCGCTGCTCGTCACGCTCGCCGCAATTCCGCCGGTCCACGCGATCGCATGCGTAGCAATCGGCCCGTGGCGCCATACCTCGGGTCCGCGTGAACGCGCGGCAACGCATGCCGATACCGTATTCCTCCGAAGTATTGCGCCGGCGGCTCTGGCATTCTGTGCGGCCGTCTTTGTCGTGCTGCCGGCGTTTGTGTTGTTCGAGGCGTCTGGCCACGCTGAACGACCGGGAGTGCTGATGGCGCTGTCAGCGGCGGTGGGCGCCGCGTATGTGGTGACCGCGTTCGTGCGGCTACTCAGCGCCCTGTATCTGTCACGGCTATGCACAAGCGCGTGGATGCGTAACGCGTGTACGTTGCCGATTACCGACTGGGGATTGCCGGCGTTTGCGATTGACGTGAATTACCCGGTGGTAGCGGTCGCCGGTGTCATTCGGCCGCGTCTATTCATCGATCGGCGGGTCCTTGAATGCTGCTCTGCAGAGGAGCTGCAGGCCATTGGCGCACACGAGCGGGCCCATGTGGATAACTACGACAATGCGCGGCGGCTGCTCATGTCGGCATGCGTCGGATCACGCAGTTTATCCGCTCAGCAATGGCGCGCCGCCGCCGAAGTTGCTGCGGACGAGCGTGCAGCCAGCAGTCCCGAACACGCCACGGTTCTCGCCGGCGCGCTCATCAAGATTGCGCGGCTCGCCACAATGCCGGCGCCGCGACTGATTCAGTTCTCGACAATCCACGATGGTGGTTCACTCGAAACCCGTGTTCACCGGCTTCTGTCGATGAACGCGACGCCGGCGCGGAATGGCAGGCGAGAACCGCTCATTGCGGGGATCGTCGTTCTGTCAATAACGATCGCGGCGCAAGGCACGCCGCTGCTCGCGGCGGTCCATTCCCTCATCGAGCTCTTCGTTCGCGCGCAGTAGGAGTTGGCGGTCGATTCGTAGTCATCTCTTCCACCTGCGGACATACCACCCCCAAGCCAGCCCCCAAGCCAGCACTGCCCGGCGATGTGGGGGGGTGACGTACGACGTCAGGCGGACGCGTCGGATCGTGAACGGCGGGTTTTCCGAAGGTAAAATAGAGGGCGAACTCGCGCGGACAGCGCAAGCTCGGACTTGTAATCAGAGGGTCGTTGGTTCGATTCCAACGCGGCCCAATTCAACGGAGCTAATCCGAGTCTTTCGTCTGACGACGATCGAAGGCATGCAATTGCCGTCAGCTGCAAGGCCGGCGGCTCTCAGCCGAGTAGAGGAGCGATTTACATGCGATATCCGTTGTTCTCTGCCGCCCTCATCGTAGCGTTTGTGGGCACTGTGTTCGCGCAGAAGACTACCCAGGTTCATCCCGGCAAGGCCGGCAGTCCGCACGTCCGCACGGCGTGGACCGTGGATGGGGCGAACATTTCGATTGAGTATGGTCGGCCGTCGCTAAAAGGCCGCGTGCCTGGCAAGGACATCGACCCGTACGAAGGCAAGGAATGGCGGACCGGCGCCGATGAAGCGACGACGCTCGTCACTGACAAGCCGTTGAAGTTTGGTGCGCTCACCGTGCCTCCGGGCACGCACACGCTCTACACGATTCCCGTCAAGGGGCAATGGCAGCTCGTGGTCAGCAACGAGACCGGGCAGTGGGGCATCCCCTATCCCGCTGGAAAAGATCTCGGGCGCGCGCCGATGGCCATGAGCAAGGCGGCCAAGCCCGCCGAGACGCTCACAATCTCTGTTGAAGACACACCGGCGGGCGGGACGCTGCATGTCGACTGGGGCACGACACGCGCCAGCATTCCGTTCACGGTCGGATAGCACACCTCGTCACGCGTATCGCGGGCTGACGGCGTTCCCGTCAGTCCGCGCTACGACGCTGCGACAGAAGCCGGTAAGCAAAGCCGCCCCCAACCCTCACTTGTGCGTTCCCTTCTTGGCCCTTTTCTCGCGTACTTCCTGACGCCTGCAGGTCTCGTCGTTCTGTCGACTCTCGATGCCTCGCTCATCTTCTTTCTGCCCCTTGGCATCGACTTCGTGCTGATTCTCGTCGCGGCCCGTCATCCGGACCTGTTTTGGGCATATCCGCTGTTGGCCGCAGGCGGTTCGCTGCTGGGCGCGGCGTTCACATACTGGACTGGCCATACGGTCGGCGAAAAGGGGCTCTCTCGGTTTGTGTCGTCCTCGCGTCTCAAACGCGTGCAACAACGTGTCACCGATTCGGCCGCGCCCGCAATCGGCGCGCTCGCGATTATTCCCCCGCCCTTCCCGTTTACGGCGTTCGTGCTCACGAGCGGCGCCCTTGCGCTGGACAAGTGGCGCTTCTTTGCGACGCTGGCGGCTGCGAGGCTTCTACGATTCGGCGTCGAAACAGCGCTCGCCCGCCGCTACGGACGACGCGTCATCGCGTGGATGGATTCGCCAACCTTCGAAATCGCGGTTGGGGCGTTTGCCGTGCTGGCTGTCGTCGGAACGATCGTCTCGGCGGTCGCTGTTTTCAGAAGCGCGCGAGGAACCTCGCAGAAACGCGGCGGCGGTCGCTCTATCGCCCGAGCAGGATCAGAACACCCGCGATGATGGCTAACGCCGCCATGAACACCGGCGGCACCGCAACGGCCACGAACTGCAGCAGGCCCGACAGGATCAGCCAGATTGCCAGCACGAGCATGCCTACATTGCGTGTCACGACAACCGCCATTGGACACCTCCTCTGATGCGACGTTTATTGCCGCCGATCGGAGCAACGACTTCGTAGACGCCGAGTCGCGTGCCAGCACGCAACGACATCGCTACATCATCAAATCACGATATCGCCACATGCGACCGGCATTATACGTCCCGCTCTGTCTGCACGAGCCCGCGCGTTGCCTGAGCATTCCGGCGAGGGAGGTTGAACATCAGCGAAGCGCCTTCAGCGTCGCGAGCGGCGGCATGCCGGTCCACGTCATAAGAGCACGTTCGGTGTCAGGACCGTTCTTTTCGAGCCATGAGCTCATTTCATTGCCGGCTTTGGTGCCGTACACGCGCTTGGAATAGACGACGACCAGCCCCTGGCCCTCGTGGAGCAGAATCCGCGCGAACGCGGCTTCGAGAAACGCAGGGTTGATGAGAACGGCGGCGATCAGATGTTCGGCCTCGGCGGTCGCGGTCCGCGGCTTTGAATCGGTTCGGAGGATCTTGCCAGCTTGCTGATAATTGGCCAGCACACCGTTGGCGAGCTCGGCCAGCTGGTCACCAGTGCGGGCGTCGTGCACGTTCAACGTGATCATGCTGTTCCACTTCGAAAGGTCTTCTTCGCCCTTGGGCGTGAACTCATGCTGCCCCGCCTTCGACCATCGATGGAGGTAGCTATCGCCGGCGAATGAAAGTGTCAACGGCCGATCTGCGGTCGGCTGGGCCGCAAGCCGATCGCCGCCAGCGGCGCAAACCCGGACGATGAGAAGGGCCGCTGTGAATGACCGGGTTCGAATGGCGGAAGGGATCATGTTGGCCTCCAGGCTGGCGAGTCCCGATCTGTTTGAAGAAGCTGCCGCGTTGCGGGATGCTGCGGATTCGAAAGCACGGCGGCCGGCTCACCTGCCTCCACGACGCACCCGTCGGCGAGCACGATAACGCGCGTGGCGAAGTCGCGGACAAACTCGTCATCGTGCGACGTCATGACGAGCGTGCGGCCTTCGCTTGCGAGTTGCCGGATCGAATCGCCCAGCTCATTGCGGCGCGCAGGGTCCAGCGACGCTGTCGGTTCGTCGAGCAACAGCAAGGGCGGATCGACGGCAAGCGCGCGCGCAATGGCCACGCGTTGGGCTTCGCCACCGGACAGCTCTCGCGGCAACGCGGTTGCGCGATGTGCAACCCCGAGCTGGTCCAGCAGTTGTCGCGCGCGCGATTCGGCGTCGCCGCGCGGGCGGCGCTGCACGTGGACGGGCGCAAGCATCACGTTCTCGATCGCCGAAAGATGTTCGAACAGAAAATGGAACTGAAACACCATGCCCACGCGCTGACGCAGCGCGCGGCGCGTGCGACGTGGATCGCTCCGCGCCCGAATCACCACGTCGTCCACCCGAATTTCACCCGCATCGAATCGATCGAGTCCCGCAACGGCGCGAAGAATCGTCGTCTTTCCGGATCCCGACAGGCCCATCAGCGCGAGCACTTCTCCGCAGTCAACGGCAAGGTCGACGCCGCACAGAACCTCGCGCCTTCCGCGTGCCAGACGTAACCCGCGAGCCACGAGCACGGTCGACGGTGAACCGTCCCGCGTTGATTGACGAGCGTCGACTGTCGACTGCCGGCCGTTCATACCGTCGAACTCCGCCAGCGCTCTTCGAGCCAGCGCGCCACACGCGCGAGTGGCAGCGAGAGCGCCAGATACAGCGCGGCGCACAGTGCGCCGGGAACGACCCAGCTGCCGATGTTTGCGGCAAAGATCTGGGTCTGTTTGGTCAGCTCGACGACGGTGATGACCGAGACGAGCGACGAGTCCTTCAGCAGGGCGACGAAGTCGTTCGTCATCGGCGCGAGTGCGAGCCGAAAGGCCTGCGGACCGCGAACGAGCCTCAGGATCTGCGCCTCGCTGAAGCCGAGAATGCGGGCCGCTTCGAGCTGTCCGCGCGGAACGGCCTCGAGTGCGCTTCGATAGATTTCGCTTTCATACGCGGCGTAGTTGAGGCCGA
>DASPWV010000609.1:0-3643 GCA_035637635.1 Vicinamibacterales bacterium
CGCCGTGCGCTTGAGATCTATCCGAGGAAGCTACTCTATCGCGGTAATTACGCGCTTTACGCGATGTACGCGAGCGACTTCAAGTCGGCGCTGGACGGCGCGACACAACTCCTGAACGACGAGCCGACGTACTATCCGGCATACCTCCCGGTAGCCGTGGCCGCACTGACGCAAAGAGACTTCACGGCCGCGCGCGATGCGTACGACCGAATGGACAGAACGGGTCGAGCGGGTGCAGCGGTAGCGGCCATCGGTGTCGCCGACGCGGCCATGTACGAAGGAAACTTCCCCGAAGCCGTGAAGCTGTTGCGACAAGGGATTGAAAACGACAAGAAAGCGGCACCGGGAGCGCCGATGGCCACCAAGTACGTACTGCTGGGCGAAGCCTACAGACAGCTGCAGCAGCGAGCGCCGGCCGTTGATGCGGTCAACGAGGCGCTGAAGCTCGGGCACCAGGAGGAAATTGCAGTGCCTGCGGCGGAAACGCTCCTATGGGCAGGCCGATCCGAAGCGGCGGCGAAGATCGCGCAAACGTTGCAGTCGCAATTCGAGCCGCACCGGCGCGCGTACGGCAAGCTGATCGAGGGTGAGATCGCGGCGCACGAACGGAAGCCAGTGGAGGCGATCGAAGCTTTCCTCGCTGCGCTGAAGCTCACCGACCTATGGCTCGTTCGCTTCAATCTCGGCGTGTTGTACGTGGAGGCGGGGCGCTACGCCGAAGCCTTATCCGAGTTGGATGCATGTCAGAAACGACTGGGCGAGGCTGCAGCGATTTTTCTCGACGATGTTCCGACGATGCGGTACACGGCGCCCCTCCCGTACTGGCTTGCGCGCGCACAGGAGGGGCTCGGGATGAAAGAGCCGGCGGCGGCGAACTACAAGACCTATCTCTCGCTCAGAAACGCGGCCGCCGATCCGCTCGCGGTCGAGGCGCGGCGCCGAGTAGCAGGGCGATAGCGCTCGAGTATCTCCGGCGCGGCTGAAGCGACGCCGCTACCGAACTCTAGACGACTGGCAAACACACCAGTCAGAAAGCGAGACGCGTTGATGTCGATAGGTCTGTTCGAGTTGTTGAACGGGATCGGGCCCGCCTGATCCGTCACAAAGGCGGCCGGTGAGCCCTCGTCCGGCATCACATCCAGGATTCCTGTAAAACCAGGTCCGGGGACGAGCTGTAACGAGCTCTCGACTTTGAAGTTCATGCGGCCGTCGTCGTTACCGAGCAGCGACAGCGGAACCGTGACGCGGTAGCCATTGGTCAACGGCGAAATCGTTGCTGTCCCTACGACCGTGCGGTCATTGCATGTGGCTGCCGTCGTCGTCGCATTCGTTCGATCGACGTTATATCTGACGATTTGCGCGGGCGTGAAGTCGTTCGCACCAATCGCAATGAAATAGTCCGTACCCAGGAATGCAGTGTCCCGACTGCAGCCGCCGTCGATGCCGGGATGTCCGGTCCCGAGATCCTGATCCGTATCCAACATGAACGTCGCATTCGAGGTCGCAGGATCCACCGAATTGAAGATCACATCGACCTGCATGTTGCCGCCGTCGACGAGGATGTGCGCCGAGACGAGATCGGCCGGGTCTGCTGCGTCGTCTGTCGGATCGGATGCGAAGCCCTCGAGCGGCGTGATGTCAAAGGCAGCGCTCGTCGAATTCACGGCATTCTGCGCTGACGCAACGAGCGTGTAACCAGAACCCGACTTGTCGATGGTCAAGTCGTCGAATGTCGCGACACCAAATTGGTCCGTCATGCGCGTTTTCGTCCCCGCGAGGGTCCCTCCCGGACCGGCGTTATTGCCGATGGCAAGCGTGATGGGCCAGAACGGGATGGGCGTGCCCTGAGAGTTGCGCGCTTCGACTTGGATGCCGTTGAAATCACCGTAGTAACCGAGGCGTGTGTTGACCGAGGTATCGTTCGGCTGGACGGCGAAGTCGAGCGCCAGCGGACCGCCGTTGAAGACCAGCGGCGGCGTCGTGACGCCCGCGTCGACGGCAGCGGTGTTGACCGCTTGTGGCCGTGCGGCGAACAACACGCTGTTGACCGGAAGCTTGGAATCGACGAAGAACCTCTCCGTTGGATCGAACGCCACCAACACCGTGTACACCGTCTCACCTGGGTGCAGATAAATCGTCGTGTTCTGAGGACTCTCCGGAGGCGGGCTATTCAGATTTGAAGCAGACGGATCGTAATCCGGGATGTTGACGAGCACCTGCGTGTTGCCGACGAGACTGTGGTAGCAGGAGTTCTCCCCAGTCGTGGTGTACAGCTTGTACGCAATGAGCTGGTAGAGGAGGCCCTGAGCGGCGCCATTCACAACGATACGCACGTCATACGCTGACGTGGTATTGCCGGTGCTCGTGTACTGCGCGCGCACCTGCCGATACGATCCGTTCTGCAGATCGCCATCTGTGATGCTGCCATTCTCCCAGCCTGGATTCTCCCAGCCGGGGTTTTCCCAGCCTGGGTTTTCCCAACCGGGATTTTCCCAGCCGGGATTTTCCCAGCCGGGGTTTTCCCAACCCGGGTTTTCCCAGCCGGGATTCGGCCAGCCGTTCGAGTTTCCGTACGGCCCCTGATTGGGCACCGACGGCTCATTGATGTCCTGCGCTTCGGCTTGCGAAATCTCGATGTCGTGAACCTCGAACTTGGTGATGTCAAAGGCCTCCGCATTCTGATCCACATTGCCTGGTCGCAACGGATTCAGAGGCGCCGTGCGATCAGGATTGAGGAACACGGTCGTCTTTCGGCCGCCCTCTTTGATGTCGCCGGGAATGCCGGTCAACTCTTCGATGAGCACCTTGACGGCCGCCTGAGGTTCAGTCGCGTTGCTGACGTACAGCGTGCGCGCGATGGCAGTTCCAGCGGCGATGAAGACATCCTCGGTGGTCTTGGGCGTACCGAACTGCTTCCATGAAGCGATCGTGCCCGGGGAGGCCGCTGCCACGCTCAATCGATACGGCGTGGGCGGCACCGGCGTTTGTCCAAACCGTGGCGCCGGAACCGTGTTCTCGGCGACAATCACGAACGCGCGCTGCTTGGACCGGCCATTCGTATTGATCATCGCCTTGTTATTCCAAGGCGCGAAGGCGTACAGACCCTCGGTCGTCCGCGCGGTGTAGATTTCCAGGTTCTTCGTTCCCGCCCTGCTGTTGACAGGATCGCAAGCGGGCCTCGGTTGCGTTGGATCGTAGAGACTGTTCTCGGTCGTGATGCCCTGCTGCGAGAAGTCTGGTGGCGTGTACGGCCGCGGGACCGGGTTTCCGTTTGCGTCGACGTATTGCTCGTTTGAAAAGAGCTTGAGATGCCGTCCGTCGGTCCAAAAGGAATGAAACACGGGCGTGCGCACGGGACTGCCGGGCGCGCCGTTGTACGTCCACGTGCCCGGCGCTCCGATGGGATCCTTCGGCACAATCGACTCGCCGCGATTGGAATTCATGTCTCCATCGAACGGCACCATCATGCCGCCGAAGTTGCGCGCGAATTTCACATTCCAGAGCAGCGGTTCGAGCGGCTCACGTGGATCGTTGTGTGGGGTGCCAAAGATGTATCGCGAGAGCGGAAATGCATCGTCCGTGAATGCGGGGTTCTGGTTCGCCGCTGACGACGCAGTTCCCTGGCGCGCATACATGTCCGCAG
>DASPWV010000610.1:0-3099 GCA_035637635.1 Vicinamibacterales bacterium
AAACTGATCGTTTTTCAGGACGGACCGATGTTCACTTCGAAGACTTTGTCATTTCTGCGGTCGCTCAAACGCAACAACGATCGCGCGTGGTTTCACGCCAATCGCGATCGCTATGAGGCACACGTTCGTGGACCGATGATGGCTGTCGTCGAGCGCCTCGCCGCCGACTTTGCGGCGTTTGCGCCCGAGCTCGCCGCGGACCCCAAAGTGTCACTCTTCCGGCCGTGGCGCGATACGCGCTTCAGCGAGAACAAGGCGCCGCTCAAAACGAATATCGCAGCGGTGTTTCCCAACCGCTCGCTCGGACGGATGAACGGCGCCGGGCTGTACTTCGAGGTCGCTCCCCAGTGGGTGTGGATCGGCGGCGGCTTGTACGCGCCCGACACGTCGCAGCTGCAACTGGTGCGCGAGCACATCGCGACGCATCATCGACAGCTCGACGCAATCGTTCGCTCGGGAGCGTTCAAACGGCTCGGTGGTCTGCAAGGCGCGAAGCTCACGCGTGTGCCGCGCGGCTACGCGAAGGATCATCCAGCGGCGCAGTATCTGCAATTCAAGCAGTTTCTGGGCTTCCGCGAGGAGCCGTCGACGTTTGCGACGCGGTCTGATTTTTACAAGCAGCTCGTGCAGACGTTCAGACAGCTCGCGCCGCTGGTGAGGTTCTTGAACGAGCCGATCGTGTCGGCCCGTCGGACGGAAACCCGGCCGCACATTCTTCAGAACTAAGAGCGAGGTACGGGCCATAGAGACACAGATCCACAGAGAACCGTTTTTGGGTGAGATCTCGCGCAAAGTTTTCTCGGTGTCTCGGAGTCTCTGTGGCGCGTGGGTCTTGCTAGACTAGTTCCCGCGATAGAGAATCCGCCAAATCGTCCCTTGCTTCGAGTCCGACACGTACAGAGATCCGTCAGGCCCTTGCGCAAGTCCGACCGGTCGATGCAACGAAGGACCCGGTCCCTTTTGTGCTCCAGCAAATCCGTCGGCAAAGGTCTCGGATGCGCCGGCGGGCGCGCTGCCCTTCCACGGCACGAAGGTCACGCGATAACCGTCCTGCGGTTCACGATTCCACGATCCGTGAAAGGCGATGAACGCCCCGCCGCGGTACTTTGCCGGGAACTGCGCTCCTGAGTAGAACATCAGATCGTTCGGGCCGAGATGTCCCGTGAAGGTCACGAGCGGCTGCCCCACCGTGTCGCAGTGGCCCACCATCTTGCCGTCGCCTCCATACTCCGGCATCAAGACCTTTTTTTTCAGCTCGAAGTTGTAGAAGCATTTCGGCCAGCCGAAATCGGCGCCGTCGCTCAGACGGAACATCTCCTCCGCCGGCAGCTCCGCGTTGTCCCTGGCGGTGAAATTGCCAGGCCAGAGCGTGTCGAGCTGATCGCGGCCGTGTTGCATCACATAGATTTGCCTGTCGGCGGGGTTCTGCGCGATGCCGACCACGTTGCGCAGCCCAGTCGAAAAGCGATGACCGTCTTTCATTTGATCCTGATTCAGCTTGTCCGCGCTGAAGCGCCAGATGCCGCCATGCCGCTCGAGCAGCGGACACGGATCCTGCCCCGGCACGTTCGGCTGACGATCCGGCGACTGACACGCGTTTGCCGGCGCGCCGACATTCACATACATATTGCCCTGATCGTCGAAGGCAAACGATTTCGTTTCATGCTGCCGCTGCGCCTCGAATCCGGTCGCAATGATTTCCACCGGACCCTTCGGCACCAACTGGCCCGGCGTCATCTTGATTCGACCGACCTGCGTGTCAGAAGAGAGATAGAGATAGTCGCTCCGCCATTTGATCTCGGTGCCGTCGAGCGTGGCGAAACGCTCGATCTGATCGGCACGGCCATCGCCATTGGTGTCGCGGAATGCGACGATGCCGCCCGGGGTCCCGCTGCGATCGCGATTCACCATCACGTGCACGTCGCCGTTGGCCGCAACCGCGAGGTGCCGCGCCGGACCGAGCTTGTCGGCCACGATCAACGCGCAAAAGCCCTGAGGCAATTTCAGGCCGCCGTTGTTCGCATCGCACTCCGGCGGCTGTGCGGACGGTTTTTGAGCAACAAGCGACGCGACCGCGAAGCCGGCAGTGATGATGGCGGCGCCAACCATCTCGCTGTTGATGAGCCTGGAAGCCAATCGGTTGCCCATGAGAGAAAGTGTAAAGGGGACAGTCTCCTTTTCCATCAGAGCCGGGTGCGTAATGCGATCACATAGAGCACCGCCCCTGCTGCCAATGCCGCGGCACCCGAGAGGAGCTGTTGCGACGTTGCCCCTGCGAGAATGCCAAGCGCAACCGCGGAGGCAAGCACCGGAATCACCGGCCCGAACGGCACCGTGAACTCCGCCGGCCGCATCGCCGGTCCCGGCGTCTGCCGGCGCAACACGAGCGTTGCCGTCGTGACCGCGAGATAGATGACCAGGCGTGCGACGGCGCTGACCGCTGCGAGTTGTACGAAGGATCCCGTGAGCGCGAGTATGAGAGCCACCGCCGCCGAAAACACGATCGCGTTCGACGGCGTCTGAAACCGCGGATGCAGTTTCGCAAACCATCGAGGCAGATCGCCGTTTTCCGCGAGCGCGTAGATCGTGCGCGAGCCGGTGAGCACCTGGCCCATGTTGTTGCCCGTCATCGAGACCGCCGACCCGACGCTGACAATCAGCGCGCCGGCTGCGCCCATGAAAATCGCGGCGCCATCAGCGAGCGGCGTCCGCGATGCGGCAACGTCCGGCAGAAGCCCTGTCGCGACAAAAGACGTCAACGTCATGACGATCGCCACGGTCACGATCGTCATGATGAACGCAAACGGGACGTCGCGGCGTGGATTGAACGATTCACCGGCGGGAATACCCGTAACTTCGTAGCCCCCATACGCGAAGATCAGAAGCAGCGCCGCAGCGGCGCCCTGGGACATCGATACCGGCGGCATCGCCGCAAAGTGCTCGAGATCGATAAACCACACGCCCACGACGATGAAGAGAAGCAGCGGTGCGAGCTTGCCGACAGTCAGGACGTTGACCACCCATGAAGACTGCTTGATGCCGCGAATGTTGATCAACGCGAGCACCAGTGTCACGGTAATGAGGAGGACGGCGCGCGAC
>DASPWV010000611.1:0-6937 GCA_035637635.1 Vicinamibacterales bacterium
CGGGCATCGCGGTCCTGCGCAATGGAAACATGGTCGTCACAGACGGCTACGGCAACAACCGCGTCGTGTTGTTTTCGAAGGACGGCAAGTTCATCAAGCAAGTCGGCAAGGGCGCCGGCGGTCCGCAGGACAAAGGGACGGGCAACGGCGAGTGGGTGCTTCCACATAAGTTGGCCGTCGATGCCGACGAAAACCTGTACATCATCGATCGCGAGAATCATCGCATCCAGGTGTTCGACAAGAACCTCAATTACATCCGGCAGTTTGCCAATGAAGGTTGGAATCCCTGGGACATCGGCATCTCGCGCAAGGGCAATGACGGCATCGCGTTCATCGCGGACCATGCCGGCGAGCGCGTGCACAAGATTCAACTGAAGGACGGAAAGATTCTCGCCACCTGGGGCAAACAGGGCTGGGGCCCGGGCGAGTTCGACTGGGTGCACGGAGTTGTCGTCGACTCCCGCGGCGCGGTGTACGCGGCCGATACGTACGGTCAGCGGATTCAGAAGTTCGTGCTCGCAGCCACGTCATCGCGGTAGATCATCTCAGGACACTTCTCATCCGCACGACGTACGCCGTCAGGAACAGGCCGACGGCGACGAGGATCGGATTGATTCCCCTCGGCACGATGTGTGTGTAACGGAGCGCAAGGTAGTCGCGCATCGCCTCGAATCTCGTCGCCTGTCGGAACTGACCCGATAGATCCAGCGTCCCGCTCCAGTTCGACCCTTCAATCCATTCGGTGATCGATCGTCCGTCGGCGCGGCGAATCGTCAGTGGATATGGATCGATCACCAGGCCGTACAGCCATCGCAACGTGCGCGCGTCCGACGGCATTCGCCCACGCAGTCGGAACGTGGCGAGAGGCGCAAGGTCGTCACCGGGGCCTTGCGAGCGCGGAGGCTGATATTCGGCCGACCTCGGGCGAATCTCGTGACCGTCGACCCAGAGGACCACGCGGTCGATGAACACAGGACCGAGCTCGCGCAGCCGCGCGTCGCGATCCGCCGACGTGATTGCGGTCGACGGGCCTGCCCTGAGCGAGCGAATGCGAGTCGAAGGGGCAAACGATTCGAGCCGGAGGAGCAGCCAATTCGGATCGTTTGCAATGTCGAGCGTGAACGTTCCGTCGTCCGTGAAACTCAGCGTCACCTGCGTGCGCTCCAGATCGTGCGCCCGAACGCACGGGGTGAGCGCCAGAATCGCAAGCACTACGGCGGCAACGAGAGGCCCAAGTCGACGGTGGTGCATCTTCCTCGCTGGCGAGACGTGTGTATCATAACCACCGCATGACACGGTTTATTGCTCTGGCAACCGTTGCGGCAATCCTGGTGACAACCTCCACCTTTGCCGTCGCCCAGTCGAAGCCGAAACCGCCGCCGGCCCAATCAGAGAAGGTCGACATCGTTGCGGTGGCCGGATGCCTGAAGGAACCATCACCCGGCACGTGGACGCTGACCAATGCCGCGGATCCGGTGGCGAGCAGCGCCAATGCGCCGTCGCCGAAAGAGCTGGCTTCCCTTGGCAAGAGCGGGAAGAACGAGTTTCGCTTGATTGGCGTCTCGGAGTTCAATCTCGCGGCTCACCGCGGCCATACCGTGGTCATCAAAGGCCTACACATCAAAGCGACACCGATGAGCCGTTTGAATGTGACCTCCGTGACGATGGTTTCTGCGGATTGCCCGCCTTCGCTCCGGCAATGAAGTTGCGAGCTTCGGCGTGGCAGGCCCGCCTCCGCTTCGATAACAGTGCCAACTTCGGCGCAGGCCCAACGAAATACGCTAGAATCGCCCTGATTCGGCTACTGAAACACAGAAGCGGTGAAAGGGAAGTCACGCAAGCATGGAATCACCGAAACAGAATTTGATTCTGTGTTTCTGTGCTTCCGTGGCTCCTTTTTCCGTGGTTCGGTGTTTCCGTGGCCCGTCACCATGACGGGGGGCACTATGAAGCGCATGATGTGCGTGTGCATGACCGGACTGGCCCTGGCATACGTGAGCACCACCTCAGTCCTCACGTCCGAACGTGCGCCGGCCGTCGTTCCAACCTTCGCAAAAGACATCGCGCCGATTGTTTACAAGCACTGCGCGCAGTGTCACCGCCCCGGCGAAGTGGCTCCCATGTCGCTGTTGTCGTACGAAGATGCCCGTCCCTGGGCGAAGGCCATCAAGAATAAAGTCGTCAGCCGCGAGATGCCGCCGTGGGGTGCAGACTCGGAGCACAGCTTGAAGATGCGCAACGACCCGAGCCTGTCGCAGATGGAAATCGACAGCATCGTCGCCTGGGTCGATGGTGGCGCGCCAAAAGGCAACGAAGCGGAGATGCCGCCAAAGCCGACATTCGCCACCGGCTGGACGAAAGGAAGCGAGCCGGATTACGTGCTCGAGATGCCGGTGGAATTCGACATTCCCGCGGAAGGTGAGCTCGGCGTGCAGATGTTCTATTCGCCGGTCCCATTCGCGCAGGATCGCTTTGCGGAGACGCTCGAGCTTCGACCCGGCAATCGCGCCGTGGTGCATCATGCGGGCATTTTCGTCGTCGATATTCCCGAAGGGACCAAGATCGTCGACGGACGTTTGGTCGGCCCCGACGGCAAGATCATCGGCGATCGCGGTTCCGCGGGCCTGCCGCGCACGGAAGGAATGGGACTGCCGGGTGCGTCGAAGCTTCTCTCGTGGGTGCCTGGCCGCGGCGTCGACACGCATCGGCCGAATGTCGGCAAGCGCATTCCGGCGGGGAAGTACATCAACTGGCAGGTGCACTACAACCCGACGGGCAAGCCGGAGAAAGATCGCACGCGTCTCGGCATCTGGTTCAACAAACAGCCGGTCACGCACGAAGTGCTCATTCGTCAAGCCGGCGATCCGCTCGCGACACAGAAAGGCGGCCTCTCCCTGTATCGTGCCGAAGGCAAAGAGATCGAGTACGCGGCCGAGGAGGCCAGCACGCGTCGTCGTGCCGCCACGCCAAATATTCCGCCGTATGCCGAGCACTGGGAGCTGATAGGTATCACGCCGGTGACGGAGCCGATCACTCTTTACGCGATGTCGCCGCACATGCATCTCCGCGGTAAGAGCCTGAAGTGGGTGGTGACCTATCCTGACGGCCACGATCAGGTGATCCTCAACGTCCCGAAGTTCGACTTCAACTGGCAGTTCAATTACGAGCTCGCCGAACCGCTGCACATCCCGGCCGGCAGCAAGATTGTCGGCATCGGCGTCTACGACAACTCACCGAAGAATCGGTGGAACCCGGCGCCGCACCTGCCGGTGTACTGGTCCGAGCAGAGTTGGGACGAGATGTATCAAGCGTTCACCGAGTATTCGGTGGACAGTCAGATCGTGATCGATCGCGCAATCACGACGACGTCATCGCAGAAGCAGCGGTAAATGGCTGAATTTTTTGCCTTTCCAGTTTCCAGTTGCCAGTTCAAAGGACACGCAGGCCGGTCGATCGCGCCGAGGAACTCGACAACTTCGACAACTTGAAAACTGAACTTTGAACTGGAAACTGTGAACTGGAAACTAGCGCCGCTAGACAGTTTTCCAGCGCTTTGAGGGCCGGATCCTCCGGCCCTTTGTATTTGAATGGACTTCAACGCCCTGCTCGCGAAGTGGACGTGGAAACCAATCCGTAATTGTCCAGGTCGGTTCGTCCTGGTCGATCCGGATCCTGCGCTGAGCGTGCCGATGCTGGCCGGCGAGCCGCTGGCGGTCACCGAATTCACCGTGCCCGCGGCACGGGATACAGTGGTCGTCTCTGCGTTCGACGGCGGCGGACTGATTTCGTATAGAAGGTCCGATGGAACGTATCTTCACACCCTGAACACGAGAGAGGGCTTCGCGAGGAAGCTCGCCGTGCTCGGCATCGAGTGGCCGTGAACTGGAATCTCTGGCTGTTCTTCGTCGTGACCGAAACGGTGTTGTGCCTGACGCCAGGTCCTGCCGTGCTCTTTGTTCTCTCACACGGGCTCACGCGCGGCGGGCGCGCATCGCTCGCCGCCAATGCGGGCATTCTGACGAGCAACGCCGTGTACTTTGCGTTATCGGCCTTGGGTCTCGGGGCAGTGCTGCTCGCATCGCAGACTCTGTTCGCAGTGTTGAAGTACGCAGGCGCCGGGTATCTGATTCATCTCGGCACTCAGACCATTCGCGGCAAAGGCCTCTCGTTGGGCGCTTCGGACTCTACAGCCGCCGGCACCGACAGGTCCTCGCGGTTGTGGCTCCGCGCGGTCGCGCTGCAGGCGTCGAACCCCAAAGCGTTGATCTTCTTCACCGCGCTATTACCGCAATTCATCGATACGACGAGCGACGTGATCGTGCAGATGGCAGTGTACGGCGCGACTTCGATGGTGATCGAATTTTTCGTTCTGGCGGGCTACGGCTATCTGGCCGGTTCGGCAGCGCGACTGGCGCGGCAGGATCGCTTTCTGGCGCTGACCAGCCGTGCCGGCGGCGCGACGCTGATCGCGGCGGGCGCCGGCATTGCGCTGAATCAGAGCCGCTGAAAGCTCAGGCTGCGAGATGCTGTCACTCACACTGCGTGATTTCAGAGATGTGCGCGAACGAATCGGAGCGCACATCAAGCGCACGCCGCTCGTCACCTCGCGGCAGCTCAACGAGCTCACAGGCTTTGACGTCCGCCTGAAGGCGGAAATGTTCCAGCGTGTCGGGTCGTACAAGATTCGAGGACCGCTGAACAAATTTGCGCTGATGTCCGCCGAGGACAAGAGCCGCGGCGTCGTCTGTTCCTCGGCCGGCAATCACGCCCAGGGCGTCGCACTCGCCGCGAAGATTCACGGCATTCGCGCCGTCGTCTGCATGGCCGCCAATGCGACGCCGGCAAAAATCGCGGCGACCAAAGCGTACGGCGCCGAAGTTGTCCTGCACGGCAACATCTGGGACGAGGCCAACGAGAAAGCAAAAGAACTGGTGCAAAACGAAGGCCTGGTCTACGTCCATCCGTTCGACGATGAGCAGTTGATTGCGGGACAGGGTACGTTGGGACTCGAAATCGTGGAAGACTGGCCAGAGGTCGACGCCGTGATTGTTCCCATCGGCGGCGGCGGGTTGATTTCCGGCGTGGCCATGGCGGTGAAGAGCCACAACCCCAGCGCGCGAGTGATCGGCGTCGAATCGTCTGACGGCCCTGCGATGAAGATGAGCGTCGAAGCCGGATCGCTGCAGACGATTGACTGCAGGACGATCATCGATGGCTTGCGCGTGCGGCGCGTGGGCGAGATCAATTTCTCTGTCGTGCAGCGGTTTGTCGACGAGATCGCCGCGTTGCCCGATCGGGAAATCTTCGACGCGATGATCTGGGTGATGGAGCGGTGCAAATTGGTTGTCGAAGGAGCGGCCGCGGCGCCCGTCGCGGCGCTCCTGCACGGCCTTGTCGAGATGCCGCCAGGCTCGCGAGTTGCTGCCGTTCTCTCGGGCGGCAACGTGAATCTCGATCAGTTGCGCGGGCTTAAGTGGAATTAACGAGCCGGTGCAGTGGCGGACCTTCAGGTCCGCCGCCAGGCGGGGCTAAAGCCCCGCCACTACGGTACGATTACCACTGGAAAGAACCGCTGGACTTTCCTACAATCACCCGATCCCTTCTTGCCACCAAGCTCGGGCCGGTCTTGACGCAGGTCTCAGGACCGCTGGAGATGCATATGACTGACATGGCGCGACCCGGCGGGGTCTCGAGACGAAACTTCATCAAAGGTGTGATCGCGGCGGGGGCCGCCGCCTCGTCTGCAGGTTACCTGCTGCGAGCCACGCCGATTCTCGGCCAGAACGCCAGCAATATGGCGGGGGGCGTCGAACGCCTCATCACGCTGAATGTGAACGGCCAGGATCGGCGCGTGGATGTGATGCCGCAGGAAACACTCGCGATGACGCTCCGTTACAAGCTCGGGCTGACCGGCACGAAGATCGGGTGCGATCGCGCCGAGTGCGGCGCTTGCACCGTGCTGGTCGACGGCGTGCCGCATTATTCGTGCTCCGTTCTCACGCACACGGTGCGCAAGAAACCAATTGTCAGCATCGAGGGCCTTGCCGCACGCGACGGCACACTCCACCCGGTGCAGCAGGGCGTTGTGGAGCAGCAGGGCTTCCAGTGCGCGTTCTGCATGCCCGGCTTCGTGATGGCCACCGTTGGTTATCTGAAGACCAACCCGAATCCGACGCGTGAACAGCTGGCGCACGGCATCTCCGGCAACCTCTGCCGATGCCAGGATTACGACAAGATCCTCACGGCGCTCATGCGAGGCGCCGAACTGATGCGGGGGACATCGTGGCAAACAAGCTAGTCGGCCAGAACTACACGACGCCCGACCTCGTGGCGAAGGTCACCGGCCGCGCGCGATACGCCGAGGACTTCCGCGCCGAAGGGATGCTCTTTGCGAAGCTGCTCCTCAGTCCGCGGCCGCACGCGCGGGTCACGCACATCGACACGCGCGAGGCGCTCGCGATGCCGGGCGTGAAGGCCATCCTCACGGCCGATGATCTTCCGGCTGTCGTCGAAGGCGCCAACCTCGGTGAGGGCATCATCGCCAGCACGCTGAGCGAGCGCGGCCTCACGATGGAGCCGCTGTATGTGGGCGAGCCGATTCTCGCCGTGGCCGCTGTTGATGAATTGACCGCCGCCGACGCCATCGATCGAATTCACATCGAGTACGAGTCGCTGCCATTCGTGGTCGATCCGATCGAGACGCTGCGGCCACACGGGCCGAACGCCAGGACGCAGGGCAACGTGTGGGTGAGGCCGCAACCGGCGCCGCCTGCCCCTGGTCAACCGGCCGCGCCATCACCGCCAAAAGTGCAGGAGTGGAAGTGGACTGACGCAGACTTCGCGGAGGCAGGCGAGGGCCGGCTTCCGATGGGCAAGGCCACCGACGAGTGGAAGTTTGGAGATGTCGAGGCCGCGCTCGCGCAAGCCGATCTGGTGC
>DASPWV010000612.1:0-2347 GCA_035637635.1 Vicinamibacterales bacterium
GAGCCCGAAACGGTTACCGTGACTCCGGGAAGTATCCCGCCGGAAGCATCGGTGGCGCGTCCAAAGATCTGCCCGGTTTCGACCTGGCCCAACGCGTTGGTTGCGGCCACGAATATCAAAAGGGCCGCGCAAAAAAGAACCTTCGACATGATCGGGGACCTCGTCAATGACTTCAGCCCGGCACTCATTCATGCACGAGTTGCGGTGGAAACTGCTTGCTATAACACACTTGGCGGCTCTTTAACGACGGCAGGTTCCGGGTTTTACATCTCGGTACATCTTTTACAGCTTTCGCACATAGAATCGCGCAGTGGCGTTCGCTCCGCAGGCTACCCGACTATCGTGAGCAGGAATTGAAATGACGAAAATCGCGGTGGCAGCGCTCAGCACTGTGATTTTTGCGAGTCAATCGACGCCAGCCTGGACGGCCTTGCCGCCGGCGGATGTTGAGCAGACACGACTGGTCAAGCAGTACTGCGTCGTGTGTCATAACGATCGCACCAAGCCTGGAGGGCTGACGCTCACCTGGTTCGACGCGGCGAACATAACCGAGCACGCACCGGTCGCGGAGAAGATGATCCGCAAGCTGCGGGCAGGCATGATGCCGCCGCCGGGGGCGAAGCGGCCAGAACCCGCGGCTCTCGCCTCGCTCGTCGAGACTCTCGAACGGCGCATCGACGAAAAGGCCGCCATAAATCCCAATCCGGGCTGGCGGCCCTCACAGCGGCTGAGCCGCGTTGAGTACGCGCGAGCCGTCAAGGATTTGCTCGCCATCGATGTCGATGTGGATGCCTTCCTGCCGCCCGACACGCTCAGCAACGGCTTCGACAATATCGCCGACACACAGATGATTTCCCCCACGCTCCTGCAGGGATATCTGCGGGCCGCCAGCCAGATTAGCCGGATGGCCGTCGGCGATCTCGACGCGGCGCCGTCCTCGAAGACGTGGAAGGTGCCACGGACCGCGTCGCAAATGCGGCACGTCGAAGGCGCGCCGATGGGCACACGCGGTGGTCTGTCAGTGGTTCACGTGTTTGTCGCAGACGGCGAGTACGTGTTCAAAACGATGCTCCACATGGATCCCACCGGTGATCTCTATGGTGCTCCCCAACGAGGCGAGCAACTCGAGATCTCCATCGACGGGGCGCGCGCCGCGCTGATGAGTGTCGACCCGCTCATGACGGAAGAAGGCGGCGGCGTGACGATGACTTCGCCGTCCATCCACCTGACGACTGGCCCTCACAGAATTTCGGCGGCCTTCGTGGCCCGATTCGACGGTCCGATCGACGATCTGATCCGACCCGTCGAGCAGACGCTCGCGGACACGAACATCGGTTCCGCGTTCGGTGTCACGGCGCTGCCGCATATTCGCGAATTCACCGTGAGCGGCCCGATGCGGGTCACAGGCATATCCGAGACTCCAAGTCGTCGCGCGATTTTCACCTGCCGTCCCGTCACCCCGGCCGACGAGCTGCCCTGTGCCCGAGCCATCATCGAACGCCTCGGACTGAAGGCGTACCGCGGCCCACTGGCCGCGGAGGATCTGAAGGAGCTGATGTCGTTCTACGACAGCGGGCGCGGAAGCGGAGGGTTCGAGAACGGCATCCGGCTTGCCGTGCAGGCGCTCCTTGCGAGCCCGCGCTTCCTGCTCCGGGTTGAATCGACACCCGCGAACGCAGGCGCCGGAAATGCCCATCGCCTCACCGATGCCCAGCTTGCGTCACGATTGTCGTTTTTCTTGTGGGCATCCACCCCTGACGACGAGCTCCTGAAACTGGCTCGCACCGGAGCGTTGGCGAGTCCCGGTGTCTATGACAAGCAAGTGCGGCGCATGCTCGCCGACCCGCGGTCTTCCGCGCTCGCCTCGCGCTTTGCGTCGCAGTGGCTGCGCCTGCAGGACGTCGACAAAATGCGTCCGGACAGTTACTTTTTTCCCCAGTGGGATACGACGCTTTCCGATGCGATGGTGCGCGAGACAGAGCTGCTCGTCGAAAGCGTCGTGCGGGAGGATCGCAGCATCCTCGACTTGTTGACGGCGGACTACACGTTCGTCAACGAACGCCTGGCGAAACACTACAAGATCCCTGATGTGATCGGGAGCGAGTTCCGGCGAGTACAGCTGCCCAACGAGCAGCGCCGCGGCATTCTCGGCCATGGAAGCATTCTGACGCTGACCTCGATTGCCGATCGCACGTCTCCCGTGCTGCGCGGCAAATGGATCATGGAAGTGTTGCTCGGCTCGCCACCTCCGCCGCCGCCACCCAACGTGCCAGCGCTCGAGGAGACCGCCGCGACCATCGGCACCAAGATGCTCTCGGTACGCGAGCGCATGGAGCAGCACCGGAAA
>DASPWV010000613.1:0-2938 GCA_035637635.1 Vicinamibacterales bacterium
CTTAGCACTTGGCACTCGGCACTTAGCACTTGGCACTCGGCACTTAGCACTTGGCACTCTGTTTCCGGCGCTCATTTCCACGTGTCGATGAATTCGGCAAGACGGTCCATCGCCGCGAGGTATGCAGGAAAAATGCGCCCCGCGTCCACGGTTGCCATGACGTCGGGATCTGCGAGCGACAGCAAGTCTCCGGTGACGCGTGGATCGAGACCAATGCGCCGGCTGAAGTAGGCGATGACATCGCCTTTGGTATCGGTCGGCGCATTGTCGAGGCTGGCCAGATGCCGCAGCAGCGCAGCAAACGCGGGCGCCGATTCCTGGACGAGCGCCGCAACGCGGCCGGGCCGCGCATGACTCTCCAGATAGTTCTCGCGCAGATGAAGCAGGTGGCTTTTCACCTGCACTTCGCACGCGCGTCTCATATCGTCGGGCGCGATCGAGAAGCCTTGGAGCGGGTGATCACCGACGACGACCTGAGCTGTGGCGAGGATCTCGCCATATTCGATGGGAAATGCATCCAGGGATCGCTCGAATTCGCGAGACGTCAGCAGCAGCGGCGTGGCGCAGCCCGCGCGGTGCCACTGGGCGGTGCGCGCCGCGCACGCAGCCAGATCGTCGAGCGTCAGTGTCGCCGCGAGCACGAGGCTCGGCTGTCGCGGCTCGCTTCGCCAGCCGTACGCGATCACGGCTTTCAGTCGACTGCCAAAAATTCGTGACAGATCGTCGACGACTGGCTGCAACCGTGTCTTCGTCACTCAACGCACTCCAGGCACTTTAGGCACTCGAGGCACTCCAGGCACTTTAGGCACTATAGAATCTTTTCTGTTCATGCAGCTTCACAAGCTTCGCATCGGCTGTTTTGGCGGCGGCACCGGGCTTCCAAGCCTGCTTGGCGGTCTCAAGCGGAATCCCTGGTTGTCGGTCAACGCCGTCGTCACAATGTTTGATACGGGTGGGAGCTCGGGACAGTTGCGTGACGAGCTTGGCGTGTTGCCACCAGGCGACGTGATGCGGTGCGCGCTCGCACTGGCGCGTAACGAAGGCGAAGCGCGGCGCGTGTTGCTGGCGCGCCTGCCGACGCTCGAACACGCGCGGCTCGGCGGGCACACGGGCGGCAACCTGCTGCTCTCGATGATGCAGCAGTACAGCGGCGATTTCCTTGCCGCGGTGGGCGGACTCCGGGCGTTGCTCGGCTGTCAAGGCTACGTGTGGCCGGTGACGATCGAACAAGCCATGCTGTGCGCCGAGTACGCCGACGGCACCATTCACTGCGGCGAAGTGGAAGTGGATCTCGGACACGCACGCGGTCACGAGGTGCGCGACATCTGGCTCGAACCGGACGCGCACATTCTGCCCGCCGCTGGAGAGGCGATCGCATCGTTCGATGCTGTCACAATCGGCCCGGGCAGTTTCTTCACCAGCCTGATGCCGACGCTGCTCGTCGAAGGCGTGCGCGAGGCGCTCGGAAAAGTACGCGGACCGATCATTCTGGTGGCCAATCTGCTCACCGAAGGACGAGGTATGAAGGACTTCAGCGCGGCGGATGCCGCAAAGTGGGTGAGCCGCACAATTGGCCGGCCGGTGGATGTGATTCTCTTCAATACCTTGCATCCCTCGAAGGAAGTGCTCGACCGCTACGAGCAGGAGGACAAGCGGCCGCTGCATCTCGGCAACGTCCCCGACACGATTGACATCATCAAAGGGGAATTCTGGTGCAGCGACATCGCGCGTCACGATCGCCGGCGATTGTCGTACGCGGTGTGGGCAGTGTTGAGCCGGACCCTGTTATCCTGAAACACGGGAGCCACGTGGCACTAGAGGAATATCGGAAGAAGCGCGACTTTACGAAGTCGCCCGAGCCGACTGGCGGCGCGGCGAAGAAGACAGCCGCGCGCGAGACGCTGTTCTTTTGCGTCCAGAAGCACCTCGCGTCGCATCTGCATTACGACTTTCGGCTCGAATGGAAGGGCGTGCTGCTTTCCTGGGCCGTGCCGAAGGGTCCGTCGCTCAACCCAGCGGACAAACGACTCGCCATGCACGTCGAAGATCATCCGATCGAATACGGCGAGTTCGAAGGCGTGATCCCCGAAGGTTACGGTGCGGGCATCGTCATGTTGTGGGATCGAGGCACGTGGGAGCCTGAGAGCGAAGACGTGGACGCCGCGTTGAAGAAAGGCGACCTCAAGTTCCGGTTGAACGGCTTCAAGTTGAAAGGGTCGTGGGTGCTCGTGCGCACCGGCGGCGGTTACGGCGGCCGCGCAGGGCAGCCGGGACGAAGCTGGTTGCTCATCAAGCATCGCGACGAGTGGGCCGGCGCCATCGACATCACCACCTTCGCACCGCTCAGCGTCAAGACGCCTGATGCCGATCTCGCTGACATTCTCGCCGCCGACAATCCCGATATCTGGCACAGCCACGCGCCGGCGCGAGGCGGCGACGCGGGGCAGATGTTCAACAGAATTATTCAAAAGGCGCTGGAAGTAAAAGCACAGAACAAGAACGGGTCGAAGACGGCGAAGCGACCGAAGGACCAGAACGCGTCAAAAGGACGCGCTGCCAAGAGAACTCCCACCGGCAAAGCCACCGTCTCAAAGAGCTCCACACCCAAGGCGAGATCCGCAAAGCGAAGCTGAGGCCCACCTCGCGCGTGTCGCCACGGCCACGGCCGAAGCGCGACGCCCAATTCGAGTAGAGTTGCCCGATGTATCTCTACGCGGTAATCGCGTATCTCCTCGTGCTCGTCGTGCTTGGACTCTTTCAGGTTCGTCGAGCGCAAACCGGCGACGACTTTCTCGTGGCTGGCCGCACGCTGCCGTGGCATGTGCTGGTCTTCACGCTGCTCGCCACCTGGATTGGATCGGGCAGTTTGTTCGGTGGCGCAGGACTCGGGTATCGCGCCGGATTTCCCGCACTGTGGCAATCGGCGGGCGCGTGGACT
>DASPWV010000614.1:0-2783 GCA_035637635.1 Vicinamibacterales bacterium
ATCCGACCTGCAATCCGCCGACGTCCGAACTGACGGTGTTCTGAAGGACCTGAACATCGCTGGACGCGCCGGCGTAGCGGATGAACGCTCCGACTCCATCTCGTGTAGCGCCGCCGGAAGTGAAGAGATAGGTAATGTCTGCGCCGATGTTGAACCCGACGGGGTGGTCGGTGCGTTCGGCAAGCACCGGATTCACGGTGACTCGAGAGAAATCACCGCCTTGTTCGGTGACGCCGATTTGCGACACGACATCCTGACGCAACCTGAAAAACGACGGGCCGGCCGTGACGTGGACGCTCGTCTGCCGCGTGACCGGGATCATGTATCCGAATTGAAGGTGAAAGGCGCGCTCTAGCCGCTCGAGATCAGCAACCGATTCTGAAATCGTTCGCGCTCGATTGAAAAACAGCGGATGCGGAATAGAGCCGGCAATCGCCGCCGTGCTCTTGGTCTTCCCCTGGTGATAGCCGATTCCTGCCGAGACGTTGTGCCACAGTCTCGTGCCGACGCTGAAGTCGAAGAACGCGCCGGAGTCGGTCGGCTGCGCCACCGAGAGCGTCGCATCCTCGTCGTACAGCCGGAATGTGGAGGTGTCGTTGAGATCGCTCGACCCTGCCTCGAACCCGACGTTCACATTCACGTACCCGCGATCCGTCCACGCCTGCCCCACCTGCGCGTGCGCGCTTCGCGCGCCGAAGATCACCACACAACCCACCGCCAGCGTCAAAGCTTTTTTCATGCGATTGTCGACTCCATCACGCCCGGTCACGATCGATCGGGCGAGCGCAAGCCGAACATCGTAGCATGCCGCCACGCTTCGGCTACCGCTCGGGTGGGCGGCTGCGCTTACCGAAAGCCCACACGGCAGTCGCGAGTCTTGTATGATGGTTCGGCTTTAGCACTTGGTTTCCAACAACGCTGAGGAGAAGTTGTTCGATGCAGAGAAAGACCCTGTTGTTTGAGCTGTTCGCGATCTGCGCGGCAGCGATTGTGGGATGTTCCAGTCCAGCACCATCACCCGTTTCTCCGAGCGCCGTGGCGGCCCAGACGAGCGCCCTCAATCCAGACGGTTCGAATCTCAAGGTGACTGCCCCGGGCAACCTGTCGCCAGGTGGCGGGGCCACGGTCGATACTCGACGGCCGACACTCAGCTTCAACAACGCGGTCGGGCGGTTTACGAACATCGGCCTCGCCTACGAGATCGAAGTGTTGTCGGGCAGTACCGTCGTCTATTCGCGCATCGTCGGCCAGGGCGCCAGCACGACGTCTCATCAACTCGACACCGATCTTCAGTACGCAACCGATTACACGTGGCACGTCCGGGGGCGTCTCGGCACGAGCGATACTGGTCCGTGGGCACCGACGACGTCTTTCAGAACATTGAATGCGCCCACTGCACCACCACCGCCGCCGCCTGGCACTGGTGGCCTGCCATTCCCGGTGCCAGCGGAATGTGGTGAGGGTAACGTGGCGAATCGGTTCCCATGCCTCCTCGCTGTTGCCTCGGTGTCTGCCGAATGGCGAAGCTGCGCAGCGGGTGTGGGTATCAGCTGTCATCGTTTCGCTCGTCAGGTGGTATACGCCCTGTCTCGAACGGATCCGAACTACAAGATGATCGTGGCCGCTCCTGGAGGACAAGCTTGCAATTGCAACGCATGCGGTCCAAGCGATGGAACCATGTTCCGAGAGGACACCACCGTCTACGCTGGGGCGAGTGTCTACGACATGATTGGTGGCGCGGGCGGACCCTCGCCATCACTGCAATGGAGCTCTGTCGGCCCCCCTCGTGCCGGTGACCGGCCGGACGACGCTCCGCTCTGTGTTCCGTGATTCCGTGACGGTCCGGGTCTTTGCAAAGGGCAGGAGGGCATACCGCCTCCTGCCCTTTGCGTTTTAGCGGATTTTCTCAGTGGCCGAGTCGTCCACCTTCTACAAGTCGTTCTCCGAAAAGAAGCTGACCACTTACGGCGCGGGCCGTCGCGGCAAGATCGAACAGCATCGGCTCGCGCTGCTGCATCGCTTTCGTCCGGCGCCCGGCGAGATGTTTGAAATCGGACCGGGCCACGGCACTCTCGCCGAACACGCGGTGTCGGCGGGATGGCGTTACACAGCAATCGAAGCGAGCTCGATCCTCGCCGATGTCTTGCGCAAGAAAGGTCTGACGGTCATTGAATCGTGGACGCCGCCGATCCCGATCCCGGATGGCAGCGCTGATGTCATCTACGCCGATCAAGTGCTCGAGCACATGAGCGGCATCGACGCGGCGCGGCAGTTTACCGCGGAAGCCCTCCGCGCCCTTCGACCCGGCGGCATCTTCTTTGTCGTCGTTCCCGACTATCTGAAGGAGCGGACCTTCTTCTGGGATGTGGATTACACGCACAACTTCGTGACGACCGAGCGGCGCGTCCGACAACTGTTCAATGACGGCGGCTTTGAGATTCTCCACGTGGAGCGCAGCATCGGCGTCGCCACTGGTGTCCGCCGCGATGCGCTCGCGGCGGGCGCGTTGCTGATGAATCTGCCGGGGGTCGATGCGTTGTCGCGCTACACCGGAACAGAAGATCTCATCTTCAAGATCCGCAAGAACCTCTTCGAGACGCTCACGTTCGTTGCGCGCAAGTCCGCAGGCACGTGAGCACCAGACGCGGTCCTCAGCCACCGGAACAAGTTGCAGGCCTCGGCGCTCCGACACGAGCGTCAGCGGAGAGGCGAACATTGATACAGCGTGCGGCCGCCTCCTGGCTGTTGCGCGTGATCGTCACCGTCGGCATTCTCGCGTATCT
>DASPWV010000615.1:0-1607 GCA_035637635.1 Vicinamibacterales bacterium
GCCTGCAAATAGTCGTTCATGTCATCGACGGAGTCGACGCCCGGCAAGTCGCGCTTGTTGTACTGAAAGACGAGAGCGATTTTCTGGGGATCGATGCGATTGAGCCGCAGATTGGTCTTCAGATTCTCGAGGCTCTCCACATTCGACTCGCGCATCGAGGCCTGCGAGTCGGCCACGAACACCACACCGTCGGCGCCGCGCAGCACGAGCTTTCGGGTGGCGTCGTAGAACACCTGACCGGGCACCGTGTAGAGCTGCACGCGCACTTTCTGTCCGGCGATCGTGCCGAGCTCCATCGGCATGAAGTCGAAGAAGAGCGTGCGGTCCGTCTCCGTCGCCATGGAGATCATCTTTCCCTTGTTTTCGAGCTTGGGATTGCCGTAAATCTTCTCCAGATTGGTCGTTTTTCCGCAAAGGCCGGGGCCGTAGTAGACCAGCTTGACCGTGACCTCGTTGAGAGCCTTGTTCACCAAAACCATGGGATGACCTCCAGGACCGCAGGACCGTAAAGGATAGCATCTGGCGGTCAGCGGCTGGCGGTTGGCGCTTGGCAACAGCCGGCCGCCGTGTGCCAACCGCCAAGTGCTGGATTAGAATCGACCTATGCCGCGCAAAGAACTCCTGACCAAAATCTGCGCACAGCAGATCGTCGGCGTCGTCCGTGAAGACAGCGTGGAGGCCGCTTCTGCCGTCGCCGATGCGTACGCGCAAAACGGCCTGCGCATCATTGAAGTGACACTGACGACGCCCGACGCTTTCGAGTTGATCTCGACAATTTCGCACCGCTACGCCGGCGACGACGTCACCGTCGCTGCGGGAACAGTGCGAAGCTCGAACGATGCTGCACTCGCGCGTCGCGCCGGAGCGGAGATCATCGTGTCACCGCACACCGACGTGCGGGTGATCGAGTATGCCATTGAGAATGAGATGCTGACCATTGCCGGGGCGGCGACTCCGACTGAGATCATTCGCGCGTGGGAAGCGGGATGCGACATCGTGAAGATTTTTCCCGCGCCGCAGCTCGGCGGCCCCGACTACATTCGCGCGATTCGCGGGCCGATTCGCGACGTGCCGATGCTCGCAGGCGGGCCGGTGTCGCTCGACGCGATCGAACCTTATCTCGATGCCGGCTGCGTTGCCGTCAATCTCGGCGTCTCTCTGGCCGTGCCGGAGCTGGTGCGATCCAGGCAGTGGGACGAAATCGGACGGCGGGTCATCCTGGCTGCATCGATCGTTCAATCGAGGAAGAACACCGCTCCTACAGAGTCGGCGTATGTCCACTAAATGCTGATCGACATTTCTCCGGTCCTCGACGAGTCGCTTCACGTCTGGCCCGGCGACACACCGTTTGCGCACACGGTGAACACCGACATGCACGCCGGGGCGAATCTCACGCTGTCGGAGATCCGCACGACGGTTCACGTCGGAGCGCACGCCGATGCGCCAAGCCATTACGTCGCCGACGGCACCGACATCGCCTCGCGCCGGCTCGATTACTACATTGGCCGTTGCGTCGTGCTGCACATCCGCGTGCGACGCGGCGAGCGCATCATGCCCGCTCACCTGGATGGCAAAGTGGTCTCCGCTCCGCGCGTGCTATTGCGCAC
>DASPWV010000616.1:0-3259 GCA_035637635.1 Vicinamibacterales bacterium
CATGAAAAAGCTCTACGACGCAGGCGCCGTCAGTCAGCAGGAGTACGAGCAGGCGGCCACGGCCGTGCAGACGACGCAGGCGCAGCTGCAGGCGATCGAATCGCAAATCCGCGAGCAGCGCGTGGACCTGGCCTATCACAACGTCACGGCGCTCACGTCAGGCGTCGTCGGCGACATTCCCGTTCGCGTCGGCGACCGCGTGTCGCGCGCGACGGTGCTGACGACGATCGATGAGAACGCCGGGCTCGAGCTTTACATCAACGTGCCGGTACACCAGGCGCCGGGTCTGAAGTCGGGACTCCTCGTGCGCATCCTGGACGATGCGGGAGCGGAAGTCGGGACGACGAGAATCAACTTCGTGGCGCCATCTGTCGATTCTTCGATGCAGTCTGTGCTGGCGAAAGCGCCGCTCCAGAGCGACGTGTCGTTCCGTCCCGATCAATTCGTACGGGTCCGCGTCATCTGGACGTCCGAACCGACGCTGACGGTCCCACTCATCGCGGTGACGCGCGTCAACACCCAGACATTCGTTTATGTCGTCGAAAAGGGCGAGGGTGGCATGACCATCGCCCGCCAGCGGCCGGTGCAGTTGGGAACGGTCGTCGGCAACGACTACGTGCTGCTCGGCGGGTTGAAAGAAGGGGAGCAGCTCGTGGTAGGAGGCGTCCAGAAAATCGGCGACGGCATGCCCGTTCGAGCATCTGCACCCGCTACTGTTCCAGGAGGACCGAAATCATGATGAGCGACACATTTATCCGCCGGCCAATTCTGGCAACGGTCTGCTCGCTCCTGATCATTCTCGCGGGCGCCATTGCCATTCCCTACCTGGCGATCGAACGCTATCCAGAATTGGCGCCGCCTTCCGTGTCGGTCAGCGCGTTTTACACGGGCGCGAATGCCCAGGCAGTCGAGACCGCCGTCACGACGCCGCTCGAGCAGGCCATCAACGGCGTCCAGGGCATGACCTACATGCAGTCGCAGAGCACCAACAGCGGGATGTCGAGCATCACGGTGTTCTTCGAGGTCGGCCGCGACCCCGACCTCGCCGCGGTGGACGTGCAGAACCGGGTCAACCAGGCGTTGGGCCGGATGCCGACCGACGTCCGTACCACCGGCATCACGGTGCTGAAAAACAGGACCGGCTGGCTCGGCGGTCTCGGGTTCTTTTCGAAGGACAACCGATATGACACGCAGTTCCTCAGCAATTATGTCGACCTCTACGTGAAGGACGCGCTCCAGCGCGTGCCCGGCGTCGCAAACATCTTCATCTTCGGAGAACGAAAGTTTGCGATGCGGCTCTGGCTCGATCCGGCCAAGCTCGCGGCGCGTGGCGTCAGCGCGGGCGACGTTGTCGCCGCGTTGCGTGAACAGAACCTGCAGGTCGCAGCCGGTGCGCTGGGGGACGCGCCCGCGCCGGCGGACCAGATGTACCAAATCAGCGTCCGCGCCATGGGCCGTCTCACTGAGCCTCGCGAATTCGAAGATGTAGTCGTCAAAGCGGGTCGTGATGGGGCGCTCGTGCGCGTGCGCGATCTCGGACGCGTGGAGCTTGGCGCCGAAACCTATTCGGCGAATCTGCGCTTCGGCGGCGTCAACGCGAGCGGCGTGGGCGTGCAATTGCTGCCGTCGGCGAACGCGCTCGAGACGTTCCGGGGCGTAATGGCGGAGATGCAGCGGCTCGAAAAGAACTTTCCGCCTGGACTGGAGTGGAGCCTCGCGTTTGACAACGTGAGCGTGGTCCGCGAATCCATCATCGAAGTTCTCAAAACGCTCGCCGAGGCCATCGGTCTCGTCGTTCTCGTCATGTTCATCTTCCTCCAGAACTGGCGCTCGACGATTATTCCTGCCGTCACCATTCCTGTGTCGCTCATTGGCACGCTCGCCTTCGTCAAGCTGTTCGGGTTCTCGATCAACACGCTGACCCTCTTCGGGCTTGTGCTCGCAACAGGCATCGTCGTTGACGATGCGATCGTTGTGATTGAGAACATCGAACGGCACATGCGCGAGTACGGAAAGCCGGCGCGACTGGCGGCACACGACGCGATGCAGGAAGTGTTCAGCGCCGTGGTCGTCATCGGCGTCGTCCTCGTCTCGGTCTTTGTGCCGATCGCGTTCTTCCCCGGCACCACCGGACGGCTGTATCAGCAGTTTTCACTGACGATTGCGTTTGCGGTGGTGCTGTCGGTGTTCAACGCGGTGACGTTTACTCCGGCGTTGTCGGCGATTCTGCTGGGGAAACATCGATCCGAGAAGGGCTGGTTTTTCAGACGCGTGAATCGAGGCGTCGACGCCTCGACGCGATTTTATGTGCGCGTTGTCGGACGTGCCCTGCAGTGGCGTCTCGCGATGCTGGCACTGTTCGTTCTCGGCCTCTGGGCCACGGCAACGATCCTCCGCGCAGTGCCGTCGTCCTTCGTCCCTGATGAGGACGAGGGCTACATCATGTCGATCATTCAAGCGCCGTCGGGAGCCTCACTGGAATACACCACCAACGTGGCCAAGCAGGCGGAGGCCATTCTGATGGCGCAGCCTGAAGTCCGCGGCGTGTTTTCAGTCGTCGGCTTCAGCTTTACAGGTGCGGCCGCAAACAGCGGGATGATGTTTGCCGCGCTGCACGATTGGAAAGAGCGCCGCCGGCCCGATCAGCACCTGCAGGCCGTGATCAACCGTATTCGTGGTCCGCTCTTTGGAATTACGGCGGGGATGGTCATCCCGTTTGCACCGCCTGCCATTCAGGGGCTGTCGCTGTTCGGCGGCTTCTCACTCGAAGTGCAGGACAAGTCCGGCGGCGACATCGCGCGGCTCGCCGATGTGACGAGTGCGCTGATTGCAAAGGGCAACCAGAGCCGGCGCGTCGCCGGTCTGTTCAGCAGCTTCCGCGCGGACGATCCGCAACTCGTGGTGGATATCGATCGCGATCGCGCACGTTCTCTGGGTCTGCCGATGCGGGAAGTGACCGATGCGCTGCAGGTGTTTCTCGGATCGCAGTACGTCAACGATTTCGATCTCAACAACCGCTCGTATCGCGTTTACGTGCAGGCCGATCAGGCGTACCGGGCGGATCCGGCTGACCTCCGGCAGCTCTATGCGCGGTCGCAGACGGGCCAGATGGTGCCGCTCGATACGGTCGTGCGCACAAGGGAAACCACGGCGCCGCAGGTGATCAGCCACTTCAACATGTTTCGGTCGGCCACGATCAGCGGCTCCGGCGCGCCGGGGGTCAGCTCGGGGCAGGCGCTCGAACACATGGAGAACATCG
>DASPWV010000617.1:0-1870 GCA_035637635.1 Vicinamibacterales bacterium
CGCGCTGATAAGCGGCCTCCGCCCGTTCGTAGTCGTCAACCTCGAACCAGAGCTCGCCCTCGGCTTCATCAATCGCAAGCGGCCGCCAGCGATCCACCTCCATGACGTCGCGCAGCCTTTCCACGAGACTTCGCGCGTGCACGAGATGGAGCTCCATTTCCTGACGCTCGTCCTGTGCCGCGGCGATTGCGGCAGCAATCAACGACCTCGCATATTCGACATGCCATCGCCACGTCGAGTCGGCGGCCCATCGTTCGAGTTTGGCCAGACACTCGCGCGCCGGCGCCAGGCTTTCCGCCGCACCGCCCTCCTTCGCGGCAGCGCGCGCTCGCTCCCACCCACAGCGTGCGAGCTGGTCGATGTCGGTCATCTGAATCGCCAGCGGCGCGGGTGACAGAACGACGACCGCCAGCAGACACGCGACGTAACGTTTTTTCACTGGGTGGATGGCGGCCCCTGCGTCGCTCCGTGCATCTCGTAGTTCGCCGGCGGCTCGGCGCCGAGGAGATTGCGCACGAAGTAGTCCCATCGCCGGCGAACCATGTAGGGCTCGTTGCCGAAACCGTGCGATCGATTCGGAAAGAGAATCAGATCGAAATCCTTGTTCGCGCGAATGAGCTCGTTCACCACGAGCAGCGTGTTGTTCGGCGGCACATTGGTGTCCATCGTCCCGTGCGCGATGAGCAGCTTGCCTTTGAGATTCTTCGCGTGCGTCTGGTTCGCTTGATCGTCGTAGTTGGTGGTTCCATCAGCGTTCTTGACCAGCAACCCCTGCCACTTTTCCGCCCAGTCGTCTTCGTACACACGATTGTCGTGATTGCCGGCCTGCGAAACGCCAACCTTGAAGAAGTCGGGGTAGCGGAACATCGCGTCGGCCGTCGCAAAGCCGCCACCCGAGTGACCGTAGATCCCCGCCCGATCGATGTCGATCCACGGATAGCGAGCGGCCAGCTCCTTCATGCCGGCCACCTGATCCGGCAGCGTGTTGTCGCCCATGTCGGCGTAATAAGCCTCATGAAACGCGCGCGAGCGCCACGGCGTGCCCATGCCGTCGATTTCAACGACAACGAAGCCGAGATCGGCGATTGATTGCGCATCGCCGCGGGAGGCCACGAAGCTGCGGCCGCCGACGCTGCCGGTCTGGGGCCCCGGGTAGATGTGGTTGATGATCGGGTAGCGCTTGGCAAGATCGAAGTTCGTCGGCTTGTAAAGCAGGCCGTACAGGTCTCTTTTACCGTCGCGCGCCTTCACGGTAATCGGCGTCGGAGGTTTCCAACCCGCGGCCTCGAGCCGGCTGATATCGGCTGTTTCGAGCGGAAGGACGAGGGTGCCGCTCGCGTCGTGCAGAACGGTCACGGGAGCCGCGTCGGGTTTTGAATAGGCATCGACGAAATACCGGCCCGACGGCGAGAGGTCGATCGTATGGTCGGCGTCCTCGGGCGTCAGCAGCGTGAGATGCCCGCCGTCAAAACCGACTTTGTAGAAATGACGAAAGTACGGGTCGCGATCTTTTTCCTTGCCCACGCCAACGAAGTAGATCGTCCTGGCGCTTTCGTCGACGCGCAGCACTTGCGTCACGTTGCCGTCGCCGGTGGTGATTCTGTTCTTCTGGAAACCGGTGCCGGCGTCATGCAGATACAGCTGACCGTAATCATCCTTTCGCGAATACCACAGCACTTCTTTGGAGGACGGCAGATAGCGCCAGTTGACGCGGCCCTGGCCCGATTCGAAAAACGTCTCGACCTTCTCCGCGAGCACATCCCGTACGGCGCCGGTCGCGGCGTTTGCCACGCGCAGGTCTTCGCGCCTGTGGTCGCGTGACGTCGAGACAAACGCGACTTCGCTGCTGTCGGGGCTCCACTGCACATCC
>DASPWV010000618.1:0-3756 GCA_035637635.1 Vicinamibacterales bacterium
CGCGCCGTGGGCACGACGGCGGTGTTTCGATAATAGGTCTCGGTCTGACGAAGCCCTGAATAGCTCACAAAGAAGAACGTCTTGTCTCTTTTGAGCGGCCCGCCTCCGGCCGCGCCGAATTGATTTCGATCGAGTGGATCCTTCGCGGCCGTGACGCCCGGCGGCACCCAGCGCTTGGCGTTCAGCTTTTCGTCCCGGAAAAACTCGAACGCCGCACCATGCAGGTCGTTCGTTCCGGATTTCGTGACGACGTCAACGATGCCCGCGGGATAGCGGCCGTACTCCGCCGCGTAGTTGTTGGTGATGACTCGAAACTCCTGGACGGCTTCTGGATTCGGCGCCGGGTTGCCGGTGCCGCGGAGACCTGCGGTGTTGTTGCCGCCATCGAGTTGAAAGCTCACGGTGCCGATCTGCGCGCGTTGGGACCCGTTGACGGTCGTGACCTGCTCGGGACCGCCAAGAGAGTTCGAGTTTTCGTTGCTGGTCACACCGCCGGTGATGCTGAGTAGCGAGTAAAGATCACGATTGACGAGCGGGAGATTCAACACATCGTTTTGAATCACGCGCCGCGAAAGCGAAGCGGTGTTGGCATCGACGAGCGGCGAGTCGCCAACGACCGTGACGGTCTCTGCAATGGTGCCGGGCTCGATCGTCGCATCGACGCGGGCGTTTCTGCCCACTTCCAGCGCAATCCCGGTTTGCGTAAAGTTCTTGAACCCATCCAGCGTCACGTCGACCCTGTAGCTGCCTACCGGCAAGAGAAGAAGTGTGTATTGGCCCGATGAATCGGTCGTCGTCTCGCGCGAGAACTGCGTGTCGACGTTGGTTGCCGTGACGAGCGCGCCGGGAACCGCACCGCCCGACGAGTCCTTCACGTTTCCAAGGATGGTTCCGGTCGCGACCTGTGCGTGGAGTGGCGTTGCGATGAGCAGCGCGCCGAGAAGCACGCCGGCGACGCGCGTGCGAAAAAGGGAAAACCTTGCAGCGATTCTGTGCGCCTTCATCGGTCCTCCTGGCGGGTGCCCGTGAACAAATTCCGTCTTGCAGAGGGTCTCGAAGCAATATAGGACGAATTGTGGAACGTGAGGCGGGAGTAGCTGTTACGCCGCGGGACTCTTACCGCAGGCTTGCGGTGGGCATGTCGTGGCGGCCTTCCGCCTTCGCTCCGTCCAATTCCAGCGCGAGCTTCGGCGAGTCTCGCCGAAGCTTCAGCGGATGCGGCGGCCGCCCCACTACGTCGAGCAAGCGTGGCGTGGCTAGCGGGCGGCGCGCCGGCCGAGCGCAAGCCCTTGATCGATTTTCTCGCGCAACCTGCGGATGAATCGATCGGCAACCTGCGGTTCGTACCCTCCTGCACGGAACGCGTCGCGCCATTGACGGTCGGTCAGTTGCGCTAACAGGTTGCTCGCCCATCGGACATCATCTGGCGTAATGCGGTCGCGAACCAGGTTCTTGTACCATGTGTCATACGCGAACTCGACGTAGCCGTTCCTGACCCCGAGGATGAACGGCTGACGCTCGAACGCATCGGGATGGCTTTTCCGCGGCGCCCAGCGATCGTTGTCTCCCAACGCCGCGCCGACATCGCGGACGACGTACCACTGCTCGATGAGATCGCCGGTGCGGTGTTCGTAGAGCGAGTTGTTGGCGTTCTTCAGGTCCGTGTCGTTGAACATCATCAACAGCACGAGCAGTCCCTGGTACTGCTTGCTGCCGATGAAAGGGTTCTCTTCCCACGCCCATGAGCCGGTCTCCTTCAGCGTCGGCCCTTTGAGCCGGAAACGCCCTCCGCGCTCTGTATGCGTTCCCCAGTCGTCTTTCAGTGTGAACGCGGGCAGGAAGTACACGGGCGGCTGGTGGTACCCGACTGCAGACAGCAAGCGCGAGACTGTGACTTCGACCGGTCCCTCGGGATCGACTCCACCTGGGTACGGCTGCTTGACGCTCCAGTCGCGACCCTGCGCATCGCGGACGGTCATGCCGGGATTGATGCCTGAGTGTTTCAGCTCCACGAGCGTGTACGTCGCATGCGGATCCGGCGCGTGCGCGGATCCCCATGGCCCATCAAAGAGATCTCGCGCTCGCAAGTTGGTTGGTTCAACCCACAAGCTCGCGCCGGGCACCGCCGGCGTCGGCTGGAGTGCGGGACGCTTCACGCGCACACAAGACGAGGCGGTGACGGCGAGTAGAGCCGCGGCGAGCGCAACGGAAACGCGATTCATGACTCTCTCCTCATCCTAGGGAACGAACGGGATTTGAGCGGTCCGACGGGTCAGCCTGGCCAGATTCAGCGGATCGGAGAGCCAGAAGAGCATCCGCCACCCATCGCTGCCGCGTGCGACGTCCAGTCGACCGAACGTCTGACGGCGCGAATGAACACGGAGACCGGCGCCGTACGATCGCTTGTCGAGATTCAGATCCGCGACGCGCGCCGCAACGTTGCCGGCGTCGAACAGAACGGCGGCGTCGACATGCGTCATCATCGCGAAGCGCGCTTCGACGTTTACGACGAGCATGTCGCGATCGTGAAAGCGATAGTCCATGAACGCGCGCAGCGTGTTCTGACCACCGAGGCTTGGCTGCAGATAAAACGGAACGAAGTGCCCGGCGTCGGCATCCGACGTGACGAGCCAGCCGTGCGACGCAATCACCATGCGCGAGCCGACGAGCGGCACAAAGCCTGCGCCCTCCGCTTCGTATCGTTTGAAGGTGAAGACACCCGCATCGCGGTCTGAGTAATTGGCCGCTGCGGCGCGAACGAGTCCGCCGCGCAGCGGATGGCCAGGGAAGTCGCGGGTATCCGCGGTGATCGAAAGCTCGCTATGCAGGAACGTCGGCTGATCCGCGAGACGAAAGACGATGTCACCCGGCAGGAGATCGCGCGTATCTGGACGATCCGCCTGGAAGGTCCCCGCACGGGGCAGGACCGACGGATCGAGCCACCCGATATTGCCGCCGATGCCCAGCCACTCAACGGGCCTGAACGTGGCATAACCGACCAGGTTTTTCGATCGAAGACGATACTCACTGCGATTCGACTTGAGTGCGTCCGATCCCTCGCCGAAGAAGTTCACCTGTGTAAAGTCCTGCCAGCGCACCTCCGACCCGAGCGCGAGCCTGCTGCGGGCAATCTTTGGCAATTCGATCCGCGCGTGTGCCGTTTTGTACGCTCGCCATGAGATTGCCGCTGAGGTGTCGAGGAAGACCTGGTCCCCGGCGTACCAGCGGCGATATCCAGGCCCCGCTGATATCCAGCCGGAACCGGGGATCATGTTCCAGAGGTCTGCGTAAAGGCCGTTGGTCAACTCGCCATTGCCGAACTGACGATCGGCGAGTATCACCGCTCGTTGGACGAGGTCCGGTTCGCTGAGGAAGCCCTGCGGCTCGGTTGCTTCGGCGGGAACGCCAGGGACGTGCGCGGGATGTGTCTGCGCGAGAATCGTATGCGGGCGGGCGCACAGCAACGCGAGCGCGAGACCTGTCACCGTGCGACGGACGAATGCTCCAGACATCGGTAGCCTCATCCATCGCGCACCTGCACGTCGCGCGCCAATACTCGTGAGCGCGCGAACAAACCGCCGCGCCTTACCTCAGCTAGGGGCCGGTCCGGCTCCTAGACGTGTGGAACCGTTCGGCGGCGCGCAGCGTTGCCGCCGCGACCTCTTCCACGCTGCCCTGTCCAGGAACACGCGCGAGCAGCGAACGTTGTTCGTAGAACGCAATCAGCGGCTCGGTCCGCGCGTGGTAGGTCTCGAG
>DASPWV010000619.1:0-3896 GCA_035637635.1 Vicinamibacterales bacterium
AAAAGTTCAAGAGTTCATGGTTTAAGGGTTCAAGAGTTCATGGTTCAAAAGTTCAAGAGTTCATGGTTTAAGGGTTCAAGAAGTTCATGGTTCAAAAGTTCAAGAGTTCATGGTTCAAGGGTTCAAGAGTTCATGGTTCAAAAGTTCGAGGGTTCAGAATTCAAGGGGTTCAAGGCCTTCGAACCTTTGAACCTTCGAACCCCTTGAACCCTTGTACCCTTGAGCCCTTGAACCTTTGAACCTTTATGAGTGATGCTCTCCTTTCAGTTCAAAACCTGAAGACGGTGTTCGATTTGCCCGCCAGCCGTGTCGTTGCGGTTGACGATCTGTCGTTCGAGATTCAGAAAGGCGAGACGCTCGGACTGGTGGGCGAGTCGGGGAGCGGAAAATCAGTCACCGCATTCTCGATTCTCCGGCTGGTCCAACCTACAGGCCGCGTGGCCGGCGGACGCGTGCTCTTTCAAGGGCGCGATCTCATCGCGTTGCCGGAGAACGAAATTCGCGCGGTTCGCGGCGCGGGAATCGGCCTCGTGTTTCAGGAACCAATGGCGGCGCTCAATCCGGTGATGCGCGTCGGCGACCACATTGCGGAAGCGCTGATGGTGCACGGCATCGCGCGAAAGCGCGACGCACGGCGGCGCGCCGTGGACCTGCTGCGCGCGACGCATATCGTCGACCCCGAACGGCGCGTCGACGACTACCCGCATCAGCTTTCGGGAGGGATGCGTCAGCGCGTGATGATCGCCATTGCCCTCGCATGCCGGCCGCCCCTCGTCATCGCCGACGAGCCAACGACGGCGCTCGATGTCACCGTGCAGGCGCAGATTCTCGACCTGCTTCGCGACATGAAGCGTGAGTTCGATCTGTCGCTGCTGCTCATCACGCATGACCTCGGCGTCATTGCGGAGACTGCCGATCGCGTGGCGGTCATGTACGCGGGACGTATCGTGGAAGAAGCACCCGTTCGGGAAATCTTCCGCGGCCCGTTGCATCCCTACACGCAGGGCCTGTTGGCCTCGATTCCCGGCGGCGAGGCTGGCAGCCGACTCCACGCCATCGAGGGCACCGTACCGAATCTGGCGACGCTTCCGCCTGGCTGCAAGTTTGCCCCGCGTTGTCCGTATCGCATGGACGTATGCACGACGGCGGTGCCGGCGCTCGTCGAAATCCGGCCCCAGCACCGGGTCCGCTGTTATTTGCATTCAGATGCTGCCGAGCCGCGCACCCGTCCGGCGGAGTCGACTGCGAGTGAGCGCCAGGCGGCGGGGGTCGTTGCGATGGGCGACGGAGTCGCGCGCTGATGCCCGTCGTCGAAGTTCGCAGCCTTACGAAGCACTTCATTCGAGGTGGAGGCCTCCTGCAGCCGAAGACGGTTGTGCGTGCGGTCGACGGCGTCAGCTTCACGATCGACGAGCAAGAAACGTTCGGGCTCGTCGGCGAATCGGGGAGCGGGAAGAGCACGACCGGGCGATGCATGCTGCGGCTCATCGAACCCACGTCCGGCGAGATGCGCTTTCGCGGCGAAGACGTCCTCTCGTTCGACCGAGCGCGCATGCGCGCGGCGCGGCGGGACATGCAGATGGTTTTTCAGGATCCGTACTCGTCGCTCAATCCGCGCATGCGCGTGCGCGACATCGTCGAGGAGCCGCTCATCATTCACCGGATTGGCTCGCGGACAGAACGCCGCGCCAAAGTGGCCGAGCTCTTCAACCTGGTCGGACTTGAACCGACGCTGATGCAGCGCTACCCGCACGAGTTCAGCGGCGGGCAGCGACAACGGATCGGCCTGGCGCGCGCTCTCGCGCTCAATCCGTCATTCGTGATCGCGGACGAACCTGTGTCGGCCCTCGATGTGTCGATTCAGGCACAGGTCGTCAACCTGCTGATGGATCTTCAGGAGCGCCTCGGTCTGACGTATCTGTTCATCGCGCACGATCTGCGTCTGGTGCGTCACATCTGCAACCGGGTGGCAGTGATGTATCTGGGACGGATCGTCGAGATGGGCGTGACCGAAAGCTTGTTTGCCGAGCCGCAACACCCGTACACAAAGGCGCTCCTCTCAGCGGTGCCCGTCACCGATCCCGACATGCCGCGGCAGCGCATCGAGCTCGATCCGACATCGTTTAACCGCGAAGCACCGCTTCGTGAGATCGGCCGGGGGCATCTCGCAGCGGTCTGACGTGGGCCGGGGACGCCGGAGCAGTTCCCAGTTGCCGGTTTCCAGTTCAAAGTTCAGTTTTCAAGTTGCGAGGTCCTGTCAGTTCGTGGTGTGTTGCAACTTCAGAACTTTCAAACTTCGAACTCAACTTTGAACTGGCAACTGGAAACTGGAAACTGAACACCTGCTACTCGCGCCCAACAGGTGTCGCCACACCGGCGCCCTCTCGCGCGGAAACCTGCTGAACATCCTTGGCGACTTGCCCGTCGCGAAGCGAAATCACGCGATGCGCCTGCGCGGCGATGTCCGCCTCGTGCGTGACCAGGACAATGGTGTTGCCCGAGGAATACAGCCGCTCGAAGAGCGCCATGATCTCGATGCCGGTCTTGGAATCGAGGTTTCCCGTGGGCTCGTCGGCAAGCAGGATGGAAGGATTGTTGACGAGCGCTCGCGCAATCGCCACGCGCTGGCGCTGCCCCCCGGAAAGCTCGTTCGGCCGGTGATGCATGCGCGAGGTCAGCTCCACTTTCTCGAGCGCCGCCTTCGCACGATCGATGCGATCCTTCTTCGGCACGCCGGCGTAGACGAGCGGCAGCTCCACGTTGTGGAGCGCCGTCGCACGCGGAAGCAGGTTGAACGTCTGAAAGACGAACCCGATCTCTTCGTTGCGGATTCGGGCCAGCTCGTTGTCGTTCATCGTGCTGACCTCTTTGCCGTTCAGAAGATAGCGCCCCTTGGACGGCGTATCGAGGCAGCCAATCAGGTTCATCAGCGTCGACTTGCCGGAACCCGAGGGGCCCATGATGGCGACGTACTCGCCGCGATCGATCTGCAGAGACACGCCACGCAGGGCATGGATCTCCTCGTCGCCCATCTGATAGGTCTTCCACAAGTCGAAGGTTTCGATAAGGGGCATACAGCTGCTATCGGAGTAGAGACGTGAGGGATTAGTCTCCAGTTCCCAGTTCCCAGTTACCAGTTCAAAGTTTAGTTATCAGTTATGAGCCCTGCCAACGGCAACTTTGAACTAAAACTTTGAACTGGAAACTGACAACTGGAAACTTTTAGTTTTTACCCGTGCTCGTCTTCGTACTGTTCTTTCAGCTTCGCGACTACGGTCGGATCAGCGAGCGTCGTCGTGTCGCCCAACGCCTTCCCTTCGGCGATGTCACGCAGCAGCCGCCGCATGATCTTTCCGGAACGCGTCTTCGGCAAGTCCGCTGAGAACAAGACGTCGTCCGGCCGCGCGATGGCGCCGATCTTCTGCACGACATGCTGTTTGAGCTCGTCGGCCAGCTCCTCGGAGTACTTCACACCCTCCTTGACCGTTACGAACGCGGAGATCGCCTGACCTTTGATCTCGTGGCTGCGCCCGACAACTGCCGCTTCGGCGACTTTCGGGTGATCGACGAGCGCGCTCTCCACCTCCATCGTGCCGATTCGATGTCCAGCGACGTTGATTACATCGTCGACGCGCCCGAGCAGCCAGAAGTAGCCGTCTTCGTCCCGCTTCGCGCCGTCGCCGGTGAAGTACACATCATTCGACCATCGGCTCCAGTACTGCGTGACGTATCGATCGGGATCGCCATAGATGCCGCGCAGCATCGAGGGCCACGGCCGCGTGAGTGCGAGCAGTCCTCCGCCCACGGCGACGCGTTGGCCCTTGTCGGTCAGGATCTCAGCGCTGACGCCGGGGAACGGACGCGTCGCTGAACCAGGTTTCGTTGCGGTAATACCC
>DASPWV010000620.1:0-5612 GCA_035637635.1 Vicinamibacterales bacterium
TAAAGACCGGCGCGGCGTCTCAGACGGTTGCCGCAGATAAGCCGCAGATAAGCCGCAGATAGACACAGATAGGCCGCAGATAGCCGCAGATAGCCGCAGATAGACACAGATAGACACAGATAGCCGCAGATAGGCTCAGTCATCCGCGATTATCTGCGCGCATCTGCGACCATCTGCGGTCTATCTGCGGCCATCTGCGGCCATCTGCTGAAGGCGGCGAACGTTGCTGTTCAGTTGCGGTCTGGAGAATGGCGATGCCCGAAAAAGAAACACTCGAGCGTGCACGGCGTGATAAACGCGCCGGAAAGGCGCCGAGTACGCAGGCCGGTGAATTCGTGCGCGAGGAGGTGCACCACGTTCGCGAGGGCAAGCACGGCGCACGGTCCACGAAACAGGCAATCGCGATTGGCTTGTCGAAAGCGCGGCGTGCGGGCGTAAAGCTTCCGCCGCCGAAGAACGGCAAAGCGGCGACAAAGCGCAGCGCGAAGTACGCGACACGGGCTGCGAGCCGTGAAGGCAAGCCGCGATCGAGAAAACGCTCTCAGAGTGTACGTCGCGCGCTGAAGCGTGAGAGCCGGCAGGCCGCGTCGCGCCAGGCGCTCTCGCGTCAGGCGACCAGTGCCGCCCGCCGTCGAACGGCCGCGGATCGCCGTCGGGCAGCGCGGCGTGCGGCCGAGACGAAGGGTCCGCGCGTGCGGCGCGTGGCAGCGAAACGTGCCGCACGCACGCGGCAGCGACGACGACGCGCAGCGGCGTAGGTGCGCGCGTCGTGTGGCGCTGATGGTTTGCCCGAGCTCGGCACGTCGGCGCGACGCTGGGCGCGCCTGGAGGGGCAATGATTCGGAAGCTCAAATCGGGTGAGTACCGCCTGTACTCGCGCAAGGTGGATCCTCGGACGGGACGACGGCGCAATCTCGGAACATTTCGCAGCCGTGCGGCTGCAGAAAAGCACGAGCGCGCTGTTCAGTTTTTCAAACGCCACGGCTAGGCTCCTAGGCCTTCCAAGGTTGCCTGAAGGCGGAGGACGCGATGGTTCAGTTGTCATTGTCCGAAGAGGATGCAGGCCTGCTGCGCGAAACGCTCGATGCCAAGCTGCGCGATCTGCGGCGGGAGATCTCACATACCGACTCGCCGCGGTTTCGCGAGACGCTGGAACGCCTCGAAGAGCTCCTGCAGCGGCTCGTCACTCAGCTTTCGGAAACATCGGGCGTGGCCTGATCCTCATCAGTAAACAAAGGAGCGCGCCCAAGCGGCAGATCAGATATCTTAGAGCCGCTCATGCGGATCTTGCTGCTCTCGATGCCGGACTCGTTCGAGCACATGCCGACCATCGCGATCCGCATGCCGAACGGCGCTCTCGCGTCGCTGGCGGGCAATCTCGACGCGCACCATCAGGTCGCGGTTGCCGATCTGATCCTGGTTCAGTCCTCTGTCAAGCGCACGGTTGAAGCCCTGATGGAACGCGTGAGGCCCGATCTCGTGGGCCTCTCGGTGATGACGTTTCAGCGTCCGACGGCGCGGCGCGTTATTTCGCTCATCCGCGCGCTCCACCCCGCAGTGCGAATTGTGGTCGGCGGTTACGATCCGAGTCTCGCGCCGGAGGCCTGGATCCACCCGGGTCTGGGCGTCGATGTCATCGTTCGCGGCGAGGGCGACCTGACATTCCGCGAGCTCGTGCGCGCGATCGAAGAGGGCGGCTCCTTGTCGCGTGTTGCGGGCATTTGGTACCGGGACGGCGGGACCGTTCGCTGCAACCCTGCGCGCGCCATTGCTCACCTGTCGCGTGACGAGATCCGTCCACCGAATCGCGCGGCGCGCGCGCTCGGCGGCTACACCATGCTCGGCCGTGAAGTGGACGTTGTCGAGACCTCGCGCGGCTGCACGTTCGATTGCAGCTTCTGCTCAATCATCGAAATGCGCGGCCGCAACTTTCATCGCTTCCCGATTTCGCGTGTCATCGAGGACATCGCGGACGCGCACCAGCGCGGCGCTCGAGCCATCTTCTTCGTCGACGACAACATCACGCTGGACGTGCCGCGTTTCAAGGAGATCTGTCAAGCCATCATCAACGCGAAGCTGAACGCCATCGACTACTTCGTCCAGGGGATGACGGCTCCGATCGCCACACACGGCGACGAGCTGGCCGGGCTGATGCGACGTGCCGGCTTTCGTTATGTGTTTCTCGGCATCGAGAATGTGCTGGACGACGATCTGGTGTTTCTCAAGGCGCGGGCCAAGAACAGCCGATTCCGATCGGGAGCGAGATCGAACACGGCTCTCGAAGCCATCAACATCCTGCATCGGCATGGGATGTTCGTCGTCGGCGGATTGATTGTCGGCAACCCCGACGATACGAGAGAGTCGATTGCGGCAAATCTGGAGTTCGCGCGCCGATATGTCGACTGGCCGTACATTCAGCACCCGACGCCCTATCCCGGCACGCCGATGACACGCGAGTTCGAGGAGCGCGGCCTCATTGCCAATCGACGCATCGAGGAATACGACGGGACCACTGCCGTCACCAGGAGCGCACAACTGGACGTTGACGAAATCGAGTTCATGCGGTGGAAGGCAGAACGCTGGATGAAAGTGCGGCACATGCCCGCGGTGCTCGGTCATCATCCCCAGTTCGTGCTCGCCAACGCGCACCGCATGCTCGCCCACACGTTCAGAGGATCGACGTGGCGTTCAGCGGTCGGCCTGGAGTCCGAGAAGGCGGCGTTCGACCGGTACTGCGCCATACGCAGAACAGAACGTACCTACCTCGACTGGCCCGATCCGCTCCACACGAGCCCGGCGAACGCGCCCGTGGAGTCAATGACCGCGTAGGTGAACCGTCGAGCCCCTGTGGCCCGAGTGTGACGGGGCACTGGACTTGCAGTCTGCGCGCGGCGAATAATCGACAGGCAATCGTGAATCCTCGAGATCCCGAATCCGCACAGCGGATCGTTGCCGAATACGCCGCCGTGCTCGAACACGAAAGCGAGAGCGGTGTATATCCAGGTTGCGCGCGCGACCTGCCGTACCCCAAGCCCACCATCAAACAGGCCATTCAGACCTGTGCGCTGGCGCTCATGGCTGACCAGCTGTTGACCAGTGAGCTGCGTGATTTTCTGGAGATTGCGTACATCTCACTTGCCGACTATCTCGATGACGATCTGGTGCGTCTCCTCACTGAGTTCCGTCAGGCAGGCGACGCATTTGCGAACGACGGCCGCCGCGTCCGCGAGAAGCTCGACACCGACTCGTGGACCGTGCTGACCGAAACCAGCCGGCTTGCCGGCGACATCGCCCAAAGCGTCGCGCGCGAAACCGAAGTGCTGCGCGGCGAATTCCGAACCTTCTGCTCGTAACTCGAGCGATCGCGCTGTCGCTGGCGCGAACAGCAGGGAATGTGTCCGTACAGTTTTACGACGTCCGGAGGGTGCCATGCACGTTGCGCTGAAGACACGGCAGCAGATCGAGGCAGAAATCAATCGACGTGTGGCGGAGGAGCGCGCACGACTCACCCGAACGGCCGATCGGGAGCCGCCGGTCGTCCGGCACTTCCATCGTCCCGCTGAACGTCCGTTCACCGCGGCCGAGCGCGGTCGCGTCACGATTCTTTTCGGCGGACTTACGTGGAAACACGAGTGGCTGGTGAAATCCGTGTTTCAAGCCGCGGGTTATAAGGTCGAGATTCTTCCCACGCCTGATGTCGCGGGATTTCAGCTCGGCAAGGAGTACGGCAATAATGGGCAGTGCAACCCGACGTACTTCACAGTAGGTCACCTGATCAAATACCTGCAGGAACTGGAACAGAAGGGCGTCGCGCGGCAGGACATCATCGACAACTACGTGTTCTTCACGGCGGGCTCGTGCGGGCCGTGCCGTTTCGGCATGTATGAGGCCGAGTATCGCCTCGCGATCGAAAACTCGGGCTTCAGCGGCTTTCGGGTCCTGCTGTTTCAGCAAACCGACGGCATCAAGGCCGCGACGGGCGAGCCCGGATTGAAGTTCACGGTCGACTTCGGCATGGGCGCCTTCAGTGCGCTCAATTTCGGCGACGTGATGAACGACATCACGTATCAGATCCGGCCGTTCGAGCTGCGTCAAGGCGAGACAGACCGCGTGATCACCGAATGCATGGACTACCTGACGGCGCAGTCGCGCGATCGCGAGATGTTCGAGATCATGCAGCGCGCGCCCGGCTGGCTGACGAAACGGCTCGAGACGCGTAAAGGATTACGCAACACCCTCAACACGCTCGGGAAGATTCGCGATCACCTGTACGGGCCCCAGACTCGCGAGATGCTTCACGAGGTATCCGATCGAATCGGCACAATCGAAGTCGACCGGCTTCGCGTGAAGCCGCTCGTCAAAGTGACCGGCGAGTTCTGGGCGCAGACCACCGAGGGCGACGGCAATTTCCACATGTTTGCGTTCCTCGAACGCGAGGGTGCGCAGGTGATGGTCGAGCCCATCGGCACGTGGATCATGTACATGCTGTGGCTCGCGAAGGCGAACTATCAGCGCAGGAAGCCACTGAATTTCCCACCGCCCGCGTGGTGGGCGCTGCACGTTCGCGCCCGGCAGGAGATGAAATACCGGCTGAAGCTCTCGTCGTTCGAGTTTGGCAACTGGTTCTACAACCGTCAGTACAGCCGCGTGGTCAATCACCTGGGCGGCCTGGCGCATCACCTGGTGAACCTCGACGAGCTCGCGGCGCTCGCCAATCCCTACTACAACCAGTTTGCGCGCGGCGGCGAAGGCCACATGGAAGTGGCGAAGAACATCTATTACACCGTCCACAAGAAGTGCCACATGGTGTTGAGCCTGAAGCCGTTTGGCTGCATGCCGTCAACGCAGTCCGACGGCGTGCAGTCCGCCGTGATGAATCACTTCAAAGACATGATCTTTCTGCCGATCGAAACGTCCGGCGAGGGTGAGATCAACGCCCACAGCCGCGTGCAGATGGCGCTCGGCGAGGCCAAGGCGAAAGCAAAGGCGGAGTTTCACCAGGTGCTCGAATCGACGGGCAAGCGACTCGATGACATCAAGGGGTTCGTTGCCGAGCACGCGGCGTTGCGACACCCGTTCTATCCCGTGCCTGTTCGGCACGGCGTCACCGGCACGGCGGCGAACTTCGCGCTTCACGTCAGCGACGTGATGGACCGGCGCACACGGTTGCGCCGCATACCGGCTGCGGGCGAACGAGCGGCCGAAGGCCTCGGCGGAAAGCTCCGTCGCGTTGCGGCGCTCTTTTAGCGCGCCGTGGTGGAACGGAGAAACGCCATGGCTACCGCGCGACAGTATCTCGTTGGAATGGATGTCGGCTCGACAACCGTCAAGGCCGTCGTGGTCGACCGCGCCGACGACCGGATGATCTGGTCCGACTACCAGCGCCACGAAACGAAGCAACCCGAGAAGACGCTGGAATTCCTGAATCGACTTGAAGCCGATGTGGGCATCGCCCCCGACAACTGCCGCGTCTTCATCACCGGATCGGGCGGCAGCAACTTGACCTCGCTCATCGGCGCCAAGTTCGTCCAGGAGGTGACGGCGGTTTCGCTCGCCGTGGAAAAGCTCCACCCCGAAGTCAACTCCGTCATCGAGCTCGGTGGACAGGACGC
>DASPWV010000621.1:0-5149 GCA_035637635.1 Vicinamibacterales bacterium
ACCAATGACGAATTCGTCGCGTCCGCCGAAGTCGAAAAGGTGCTGCAGGCGGCCAATCAGCCGAAGCGGTTGTGGATTGTGAAGGCGTCGAATCATCGATTCAGCGACAATCTGCCCGAATTCGATCGGCGGCTCCTCGAAGCCATCGCGTGGGTGCGCGAAAACGCTCCCCGCTGACGCGCGTGTCCGAACGTCTTCGCGCGATCCTGCCGCCGCTCATCGCGCTCGTCTTGTTCCTCGCGGCCCTGGAGGTGCTGCGAACCGAGCTCCGTGCCGTCACGTGGCATGGGCTGATGACCGATCTGTTCAACACCCCGCCATGGCGCCTCGCCGCAGCGATTGCTTTGACCGCACTGAACTACGCCGTCCTCACCGGGTATGACTTTCTGGCGTTCGCATATATCGGCAAACGACTGGCGTGGCAGCGGATCGTCACGGCCTCACTCCTGGCATATGCGATTTCAAACAACGTCGGCTTCGCGATGTTGTCCGGCGCGTCGGTGCGATACCGGTTCTATACGCGCTGGGGCGTGACGGCGCAGGAGCTGTCCCGGATCGTCTTCTCGTACGTCGTGACCTTCTGGCTGGGACTGCTGCTGATCGGCGGTCTGAGTCTGGCGATCAGCCGCTTGCCGACCGAGCTGGGGCTCCCGGTGCCGGAAATCGTTGCGCCGCTTGGTGTGACGCTGATGGTTGTCAGCGTCGGGTACGTTGCGGCGGCGTGCTTTCGACTCGGTCCGCTGCGGATCCGCGGAGTCGAGTTGCTGCTGCCGTCGCCACCGATCGCCGTGGCGCAACTCGTCGTGTCCGCCATCGACTGGACGTTGGCCGGGTGCGTGCTCTACGCACTGCTGCCGCCGGGAAGCGTGCCCTTCTTCGCGGTGATCGGCGCATTCCTCGCCGCGCAGTTGCTTGGTCTCGCCAGCCATGTTCCCGGCGGTATAGGAGTGTTCGAGGGCACGATGGTGCTTCTGTTGAAGCCGTTCATCGCGTCCACGACGCTCCTGCCGGCGCTGATCGCTTATCGAGCCGTCTATTACCTGTTGCCCCTTGCGATCGCGCTGTTGTTTCTCGTTGCGGATGAACTCCATCAGCGGCGTTCGCATGCGGCTCAAATCGGTGCGATTCTCGGATCGCTCACCGAACAGCTCACGCCGCGAGTGCTGGCGGCCTTCACATTCCTTTCGGGCGTTGTGCTGCTGTTCTCGGGCGCCACGCCAGCGGCGGCGGGCAGATTGCGGCTGCTCGACAGAGTGTTTCCGCTCGGCGTCATCGAAGCATCACATTTCATCGGGAGCGTCGTCGGCACGGCGCTGCTCGTGCTGTCGCAAGGACTGGCGCGGCGCCTGGATGCCGCGTACGTGTTCACCAGCGCCGCGCTCGTCATCGGAATTGGCGCATCGCTTCTCAAAGGTGCGGACGTCGAGGAAGCGGCCATCCTCTCCGCCGTGCTGCTCGTTCTCTGGCGTGCTCGTCCGGCATTCGATCGTCGTGCCGCTCTGTTCGAAACCCGCTTCACCCCGACGTGGATCGTGGCGATTGCCGGCGCGGTCGTCGCATCGATCTGGCTGGGCTTCTTCGCGTTCAAGCAAGTGCAGTACTCGAACGAGCTGTGGTGGCAGTTCGAGCTGACCGGCGAAGCGTCGCGCACGCTGCGCGCGTTTGTCGGCTCGGCGATCGCGCTGGTGTTGTTCGCGTTTGCGCGGCTCATGGGGCCGGCGCATCACGAGGCGCCACCGCCGTCCGACGATGATCTCGATGCGGCGGGAGCGGTCATCGCTCGACAGACTTCGACGCTGCCGTATCTGGTCTACCTCCGTGACAAGTCGCTGCTGTTCAACGATCGGAAGTCCGCGTTCGTGATGTACGGCGTGCAGGGGCGGAGTTGGATCGCGCTCGGCGATCCAGTGGGTCCCCCTGAGGAGATCGGGCCCTTGATTCGCTTGTTCCTGGAGCGTTGCGACGATTTCGCGGGTGTGCCGGTGTTCTACGAAATCTCAACCGCGCACCTCCACCTGTACGCAGATATGGGGTTGACGTTTGTCAAGCTCGGTGAGCTCGCCAAGGTGGACCTCAGCACATTCACCATCGACGGAAGCCGCGGAAAGAAGCATCGCTACGCCGCAAATCGGCTCGAGAAGGAACACGCCGCGTTTCGGATCGTTCCCTCTGAACAGGTTGCCAGTGTGATCGATCAGTTGCGGGCGATTTCCGACGACTGGCTCGCACAGCGGGCCGGAGGCGAGAAAGGCTTCTCGCTCGGCTTCTTCGACCCGGAGTATCTCGCGCGTTTTCCTGTCGCAGTCATCGAGCAATGCGGCCGCATTGTCGCTTTCGCGAACCTGTGGCCCGGACCCGAGAAGGTGGAGGCGTCGCTGGATCTGATGCGCTTCCACAGCGGCGCGCCGAAAGACGTCATGGATGGCTTGTTCGTGCGCCTGATGCTCTGGGCCAAAGAGCAGGGCTATCGATGGTTCTCGCTCGGCATGGCGCCACTCTCGGGATTCGAGAGCTCACCGGTGGCGCCGTTGTGGCATCGGCTCGCGTCGTTTCTCTACGAGCACGGCGAGGCAGTGTACAAGTTCCAGGGTCTCAGAGCCTACAAAGAAAAGTTCGATCCCGTGTGGCATCCGCGCTATCTCGCCTATCCGGGCGGCCTGCACCTGCCTCGCGTGCTTGCCGATGCGTCCGCTTTGGTGGCCGGCGGCTATCGACGGATCTTCCTCAAATGAAGTTGTTTGCGCCGATGGCGTCCATCGGCACCGTTCGCTGCTGGAGTTGAACGCGCAGACCGAGCGATGGAGTGAAGCCGACACTCAGAGAACGCGCCGCGAGTAGCGACAGGTCGACGCCATTCCGCGGATCGGGCGCCGAGAATCCCACAGTCGTTGCGGATTATCTCGACACGGAACTAACGAACGGGCAGCGCTTCAACGAGCTGCAGCTTCTGCTCCGGCTGTACACGCGCAAACACGTTCACTTCCCCGAGCGCTTCCAGGCGCGTCTCTCCCTGGTAGTCGTGAAGGTCTTCACCGGTGAGGACCCGCACGCCTGGAATCCCTATCTGATACACCAGGGCGAGTGCCGTGGCCGGATGATCGCCGGTGATCATGACGACCCGGATGCCCGCCTCCAGCGCCTTGCGTAGAGCGCCAGGCACCTCGGGGCGCGGCGGATCCCAGAACAAGACAAGGCCAAGCAGTGACAGGCCGTCCTCCGCGTCACCGGCGCTCGACGCCACTGCGAGCACGCGAAAACCTTCTCGCGCGTACGCTGTCGCTTTGTCGCTCCACGATTCACGATCCTCGTTCGATAGCTCGCAGCGGCCGACGCACTGAGCGCATCAGTCCGCGTCACTTCAAGGAAGGTCTTGCCACGAACCAGTAAGGTCCCGCTGAACGCCTCGTCGCCGTATCCTTTGTCGACTGGAACGGACTCGCCGGTGAGAATCGACTCATCGAGCATGGCACCGCGCGCGTCCTGGAGCGTTCCGTCTGCTGGAATGCGGTCGCCTGCTTCGAGGCGCACGCTATCGCCAGGGACCAGTGCCTGCGTTGGGAGCCGGACGAGCTCACCGTCACGGAGCACCCACGCCTGGGCGCCAGCCAGGGCCTTCAATCGAGCCAATGCGGCTTCGGACCGCTGCTCCTGGTACAGACCTAGTGCTGCGTTGAAAAAGAGGATCAAGCCAATGGCACTCGCCTCTATCGGCCACCCGTGCGCGCCTTCGTACAGCCAGAGGCCGAGGTCAAATGCGAGCGCAAACAGCAGAATGAAAATCAGCGGGCTGTCGAACTGACGCACGAAGCGACGCCAGAGAGGCTCTGGACGGCGTTCGGGCAGCGCGTTGGGTCCGGTTCGCGACAGTCGTTCGGTGGCCTCGGCGGTCGAAAGGCCGTTCACATGTGCCAATGCCGCGCGCACCTCGCGTATGCCACCGTAGGTCCGCCATCATAGCCGCTCAGCACGATCGACGTCGCCAGCGCACGCATCGTGCCGCTCAGAGCGGTGCGCGTTTACTCGGCGCCTTCGTCTCGCAACGCCCGCGGGAACAGCACGTTGTTCTCCAGATGAATGTGATCCATCAGCTCGTTTTCAAGTGCTTCGAGCCGTAGATACAGCGCGCGCCACGTCGCGCATGCCTCCGCAGGCGGCACGAGATTGTTCGTGAGCTCGCGGATGCGTGCGAGATTGCGGCCGTGATCTTCGTGCTCGTGCTGCATCACACGTACGGGGCCGGCCGCCATGTACCCGTGGCCGGAGAGAATCAGCGGAAAGAGCACGGTCTCCTCTTTTTCCAGATGTTCGGCCACCGAGACAAGCACAGCGTCGAGATGCGCGCGCAGCCCGTGAGGACAGCTCGCCTTCGTCGCATGACGTGTCTCCACTCGATCGGCGAGCGCGATGAGCGCCGGCAGTTCGCTGCGGAGCGCTGCGTGATAGCGGCTCACGATCAGGTTGATGAGGCTGGAAAGCGGCGCATTGTCCCAGCGAGGCAGATCGACCGCAGTTTCCTCGGCTTCGATGGCTTCGACGATTGTCTTCGGGTCGATGCCTTTGGCATTGCAGACGTCGTCGAGTGGTTGGCGTCCGCCGCAGCAGTAGTCCAGGCGATATCGCTGGAACACGCGCGACGCCGCCGGGTGAGTGGTGGCCAGTTCAGCGAGCGTAGAAGAAGTCGTCATGTGATGACTACAACATTTCGCGCGACCGATGGGTATGATCGTCGTCATATCCCGGGCGCAGGACGACCGGCGCTGCTGATATGCCACCACCGCCAGACGACGTGCTTCGCAAGAACCCACTGTTTCGCCGCGTGGGCCCACCCGATCGAGCGCGGATCGCGGAGGTGTCCCGTCTGCGGCAATTCGCTCGCGGAGAGTTGATCTTCGCTGAGGGAGATCCTCCCGACGCGTTTCTGACGATCGTGGAGGGTCGCGTGAAGGTGTTCAAGGCGACACCCGCGGGCAAGGAAATCATTCTCGAAATCTTCGGCGCGGGCGACCCGCTCGGCGCGGTCGCCGTCTACGAGAACGTGCCGCTGCCGGCGTCGGCCGTGGCGCTCGAACCTACCGAGTGTCTGTCAATCGCGCAACGGGACTTCTTTCAACTGCTCGAGCGTCATCCCCCGCTCGTGCGCGGGCTTCTC
>DASPWV010000622.1:0-2186 GCA_035637635.1 Vicinamibacterales bacterium
GTACGCATGCAGGAAGGTCAGATGTGACAACCAACCAAGAATTGCCGCACCCCAGAACATCACGAGCGCTGACCTGGTCCGTGCATTCAAATATCGTTCGTATGAATCAATCGCGAGGAGGGTGAAGAAGATCATCGACGCGTAACCTCTCGCCTCCGACGAATACACGATGAGCGGATACGAGCAGGCGAACAGAATCATCGCCGCCACGGCGTGTGGACGACCGCGCCGGCCCATCACTCGGCCAGCCAGAGCCACCGATCCGACTCCGAACACGAGGGAGGGAAGACGATAGACGAACCACGTGGGCCGGTCTCCAAGCGCGTAGAGAAACAGGCTATTGAGCGGATGGTTGTTGTCGATCCGCAGACGAGTCAGAATGTCGAGCGGCGACGAGACAAACTGCCGCACAAGTAGAGATGACCACGCTTCATCGAACCAGAAATCGTGGAACATTCCCGGAACGCGCGCGACCAGTGAGAGCAGGAGGACCAGCCAGATCCAGCGGGAAAACCCATCTCGCCTCGAAGACGTGACCGGCCCTGCTTCGGGCCGTTCCAGAACGGAGTCGGATGGCAACTTGGGCCTATGGAGTCGAGATCAACCGATAGACTCGAACCCAGGGAATCGTCCCCGGCGCATACTGAGACGGCCCGAGATCTACGAACACGTCAGGACGGGAATCGGCCCACTCTTTCTCAATCGGGAACCGCGGCAACTCACCTGGGGTCAGTTCGAGTCGACCGTGGCGATTCTCCCTCGCAACGAACAAGAACTCGATACGCTCGGCGCGAAGATTGGCGAGCCACGCGTCGAAATCCGCTTCTGTTCGATACCACTGCGGCCAGGGATCCGAGGCGAGCTCGAAGCGCCCGCTGCGGCGGCGGTCGAGATGAAAATCGTGCGCGAGCCAGCCCGAGTGGCGGTTGATGTTGATGTAGCGGACCTGATTGCGCAAGCCGATGCCGAGCAGATAGTACGGCAGATTCGTCCCCGTGTACGCGATTCTGCCCCCGGCGGGCGGCGCGCTTCGCTCGAGGATTTCCCAGCCGGGGAGCAAACTCGCGGCGAACCCTGCTTGCGGGTAGAAACGGAGGAGTGGCCGGTCCGCGAGGGCGGCGATTATTGGACGCGCCGAGAAATAGCAGCCAAGCGCGATGCTCATCGCGACGAACAACCATCGCGTCCGTGTGATCCATCTCAGAGCGAACGCTGCGCACAGGAGTGAAGCAGGAACAAGCAACGTCAGCCACATGTGTCCGAGGCTGAGTGGGTTATCGTAGAGGCGCAACAAGGTAAACCAGTTCTCCGACGGACCTGTCCACGTTCCGAAAAGCTGCCATCCCACGAAAAGGCAAACGGCGGTCTGCAGCAGAGGAAACGTTGCCGCGACACTCGCGAGCGGCGTGAGCGCGAGGCCGAGAGAGGGCGACAGAAATCGCTCCTGGGTGTTGTACGGCAGCGCGTACCAGTACATGAGCGTCTGCACGAGCGCCAGCGTCGACACGAGACCGAGTGCGCGGCGGGTTGTCGGATTCACCGATCGGCGCAGTGCGTACATCCAGCCGGACGCCAGGCTTGTGATCACGATGAAGAAAGCGGTTGCCCCGAGCACCAGTACCAGGCGAGCGATGAAGACTTGCCACGCGGCTCTCGGCACGTGGTAAGCGGTCGAATCCATCGCGGCTGTCGTGTACCAGCCGTCGGCCAGGACTCGACCGAACATCGACAACTGCAGCGGGTAAACGGGATTGCCGGTGATCCAGATGTTGCGCACGTACCAATATCCGGACGGCAGCAGGAGGCCGAGGCAGAGTGTGACTGCGTGTTTGAGCGCCCGCTCGCGTCGCCAGAGCACCCTCGCCGCGACGGGAAGCAGCAGCACCACGAACACAGCCCCGACACTCTTTGAGCCGATCACGATCCCGGATGCGAGCGCGAAGAACAGCATCGACACCGGAGTGCCGGTACGCTCGTCTTCGATCCAGGCGAGCAGGAAGTACACGGCGGCGAGATAAAACGCCGTCCACATGAGATCGATGTTTGCGATGCTTGACTGAATCAGCACGATCGGCAACGTCGCCCACACGACGGCAGGGAAGATCGCGGCGGGCCAAGGTGCGCGCGCCCTGCGCGCGATCCCGTACAAGGCGATCGCGCCGAGAACGAGGAACGGCCACTGCCCG
>DASPWV010000623.1:0-7787 GCA_035637635.1 Vicinamibacterales bacterium
CGACAAGCGCGATGAGGTCACCGTGACGCGTGTGTTCGAGAAACGCGACGATGGCTATTACCTTGTCGCGCGGAGCGAGGCGAGCTACGACGAGCTCGGGCGCCAGATTCGGAACGCCGTGAATCGATTCGACGCGCCTCAGGGCCCCCTGCAAAAGCAGGCGCTCGCGACGGCGTTCCTGACGACGGCGATTCCGGGCGGAGACCTGCCGGCCTCTGCGGTCTTTTTCGACGCGCGCGACAGGCCGGTGAGAACACTGGATGCGCTGCAGCGTGAGACGCGCTACGAGTACGACGCGCTCGGGCGTTTGCACGCGGTCACGGATCCGCTCGGCAATCAGGTGATCAACCGCTACGACGCGCACGATAACGTCGTCCGCCGCGACTGCATCGACGTGCTGCGCGACCCCGATGATCCAGCCACGATCACAGGCCAGCGGGTGTTTTCTTTTGCATCGACGTACGACGAGCTGGACCGGCTCTCGACCCGTACCGACGGCCTGGGCAACGTCTCGCGGTTCGCGTACGACAGCCGCGGCCTGCTCGTGCGAACCGTCGACCCGCTGGGCAACGTCTCGAAGGTCACCTACGACATCCATCGCCGGCGGGTGTCACAGTGCAACGAGCTGACGGTCACCGGCCTTGGTGGAAGCCCGCTGAAGGAGTTGCTGGAAGAGCGGTTCGCTTACGACCGCAATGGCAACCTGGTCGCCGCGACCGACGCACTCGGCCGCCGCATGGAGTACCGCTACGACGCTCTGGATCGCCGCCGCACCATCATCTACCCGGACGGCAGCCAACGTGAGCAGGATTACGACGCGGACGGACACCTCGTCCGCACGCGAGACAACAACGGAGTCGAGCATCGCTACACGACAGATGCGCTCGGCCGCATGACCGGAATCGCCGTCGACACGTCCAACGTCACGGCAGGCGAGACGGGCGGAGCGACGTTCGAACGGTACGCGTACGATGCGCTCAATCGCCGGACGCGTGAGGAGAACGACTTCATCGCGTGCACGACGGAGTTCAACTCCCTGGGATCGCCTCGTTCCGAGACGATTACGTATACGGTTCCGGGTGCACCGCTTCAGGGACCGTTCCGCATCGAACGAGAGTTCGACGAAGTGGGCGGCTCGAGCAGTCTGCGATATCCCAACGGCCGCACGCTCCGGCTGGAACGTGACGCGCTGAATCGAGTGACGCGCATCGCAAACGTGGTCAACGGCGCTGATTACCCCGGAGATGCAGCCGCACCGGAGTCATACGAGATCGCCAGATTCGATTTCGCAGGACGACAACTGGTGCGGTGCCGTAACGGAAACGGCACCACCACGATGTATGCGCAGGACGGCGCGGCCCGGCTGATCGAAATCGACCACGCCGACAGCACTGCGTCATTATTGAAAATTCAGTATCTCTTCGACGGTGCGGGCAACGTTCGGACCCGGCACGAGATCACCGGCGCCGGTGAGCGCGGCGAAGTGTTCGCATACGATTCCGTGCGTCGTCTCGCGAATGTGCGCGACGTCGCTCTGCCTCTGTTCGATCCTGTGCCGCTCGGTGGTTCGAGCGTTCCCGTTCCGGATCCCATACCTAAAAATCAGGATGCGATCGATCTTCTGATCGGGCCGCTGGAACTGCCGCCCGGAGATCGGACGTACGAGTACGATCTTGCAGGTAACCGCGTCATCGAGCAGAACGCCGCGACGATCGAATACACCACCAACGATCTCGACCAGTACACGAGCGTCGCGGACGCGACCAGCCAGCCGCTTGCACTCAGCTACGATCTGAATGGCAACCGTCGCGGTGACGGCGCACGTGCCTACACGTACGACTCGTTCAACCGGTTGGTACGAGTCTCGGACGGCGGTGTGCCCATCGCGGAGTTCTTCCACGATCCGCGCGGACGCCGCATCCTGCAGAAGATCGCCGGCGAAGCCGTGCAGATCATCTGGGACGGATTCACACCGATCTCCGAATATCGCGATGGAACGCTTTCCGCCCAGTTTGTCCATGCTGCCGGTGACCTCGCGCAAATAGCCGGGCCGCCGGGCGCGCCGGCCGTGCCCGGTGCCGAGCACTGGTATCACACGGACATGGTGGGTTCGGTCCGGCTGCTCACGACGCGCAACGGCCTGGTCGCGGCCGCCTATCAGTACGAGCCCTTCGGCCTCACACTCGATGTTCCAGCAGACACGCCGTACAACCCATTCCTGTACACCGGCAAGCGCTTCGATGAGTCGCTGGGCACATATGACTCGGTGTTCCGTCAGTACGATCCGGCCCTGGGTCGATTTCTTCAACGTGATTCCGTGGGCACGAGCGAGGGCTCCAACCTGTACACGTACGCCGCCAACGCGCCTCTGGCGAGCACCGACCCGCTTGGTACAGAGCCGCGGCCCGAGCAGCTCAGGGCTGCCGCGATCGAAGCGTATTTCAAGCCGTTCTGGGAGCGCCTCGCCAAATCTGAAGAGCAACAGATTTACAGCATGACGGCGGCAATGGCGGAGGAATACAGGGACGAACGTACGAAGCGAGTCCAGAAGGTCTACCGTGTTTACCGCGGAATCGTGAAGGAGATCCAGGACGCGACACTTGCGGACCGCGACATCGATCTCAATGATCTCTGGGACGAATACGGCGGGCTGGGCCACAAGGCGACGGGGTGGATGGACATCTGCGGCAAGTGCTACGAACGGCCGTCATTGACGGACGTGGGTCCCTTTCACGGTGACCTGGTCAACGGAGTAGACGTGGCGCACGTCTTTCGCGTGCTGACGCGCCAGGAGCAGCCCAACCCGACGTTGTTCACCAGAATGTTCAAGTTCACGACGGAAGCGGTCATCTTGTTCGGCCCGGACCTCCTCATGGGCGCCGAGCTGGGCATGATGCGGAAGGGTGCTCTGTCGGCGAGCGCTGGGACCGCCCGTGTGAACGTGCGTCTGGCACTCACCGCCGATGAATTCCTGCGAACGACTCCGGGCAGCTCGATTGCCATGGGCACCTACGGGGGCGGATACGAGGTGTTCTTGGAAAACGAGGCGCGGAGGCTGGGGTACCGCACGCTCGGCACATCGGAATTCCACGCAAAGCGCCTGGGCATCGAGCCTCCAGTGCCGAACTCCGTCCGCGCCTTGGGTGACGAGGCTATCGTCACGCACGAGATCAACAACTACCTCAAACCTGCGGACCGCATTGGCTTTTGGGTTACCGGCGCGGAGGTCGAGTTCCCAACGTCCATAACAACGATGGAGCTTGGACGGGTCATGGATGATCCGGCACTCTTCATGAAAACGCAGTTCTACGTCAATCCATTGGCCGTTGAAGCGGTCCCAGCATGGTCGCGGGCGCCTGGTGTCGTGACGACTGTTCCGTGGTCGAATCTGTTGAAGGCGGCGAAGTAGTTAGCGGCGATCTCTAACGAGCCTTGATCCATCCCTGAACCGAACGATAGACTCCCTCGTCTGTACCGTATTGGACCTTTGACGCGGATGAACCGGATGCTTGCTGGCCTGCTGTCCTCGGGGATCTGGCGTGCCGGTCTGGCGGGGGCCGCCCTGCTGGTTTCGATCGCCGCGTGCGAGATCACCGTTCCGTCCGACCGATCTGCCACGCCGCGCCCTGCCGAGGACTCAGCTCCCTATCAGGCCGAGGTCGACGAGGGACTTGGCGCCGCCGTTGCGATTCTCATCGACACGTCCGGCTCGATGCGTGAACAGGCGCCCGGCGACACGCGTTCGAAACACGTCATCGCGCACGAGGCGCTCCAGGCGATGCTCGACGCGACGGACGCGTTCGTCGCCAAGCGGCCTGATTTTCCAATTAAGATCGGCATTTACACGTTCTCGAGTAGCGTATCCAGGGCGCTTCCCATTCAGCTGTACAACCGTGACGTGGTTCACGCCGCATTGAAGCAACTGCCGGGCCCCGGCGGCGGGACGGCAATCGGCGACGCGATGCGCGACGCACGGCCCGATCTGTATCGCGCAGGCGTCTTCAGGAAGTACTTGCTGGTGGTCACCGACGGCGAGAACACCAATGGAGGCGACCCGGCCGAGATCGCGCGGGGCATCTTTCGAAAGAGCGAAGGCGCCGTGCAGATCTACTTCGTTGCGTTCGACACGAGCCCGGAGAAGTTCACGTTCCTGAAGGAGGTTGGCGGCGACGTCATAGCCGCCGGGAGCGGGCCGGAGCTTCGCACGGCGCTCGACGGGATCTACCAGGGCCGGATTCTCGCCGAGGCCATCGACGCCGGCGAGCGCGACCCTGTGAAAAAGTAGACGGAACCGTAGCGGTTCTCGAAGGAGACTCCTGTGATTGTTCAGAAATTCTGGTCAGCGTTCGTCTCTCAGCTCAATAAGATTGCCAACATCTTCTGGGAGGCCGACCCGATCGCCCAGATGCGATACGAATACGACCAGTCGGTGGAGCAGCTCAAAGAGGGGCGGACCGGTCTGGAGCAGTATCGCGGGCTCGTGGAGCGTGTCACCCGCCAGGTGTCGGCCAACAGATCGCACGTGCAGAAGCTCGAGGCCGAAACCAAGGCATACCTGAAAGCCGGCGATCGGGAGACGGCAGCGAAATTCGCGCTCGAACTGCAGAAGGCCAAGACGGAACTGGAGGCCAACGAGCAACAGCTTCTGATGCACGAGACTGCGTACGGCAACAGCCTCAAGAAGATTCAGCACGCCAACAGCAAGCTGATTGAGGTACGCGACAAGATCCAGAAATACGACGCCGAGCTCAAGATGAGCGCCGCCGAAGCCGAGATCGCCAAGCTCTCCGAGACCTTCGATATCAGCTTGACCACGGACTTTGGTCAGATCGAGTCGGTCATCCAGCAGAGGATCGATCAGAACCGCGGCAAAGTGCGCGTCGCCGCGGATCTGTCGGAGAAAGGCATCGCGGAGATCAAGGCCGAAGAACGCATGCAGAGCGTGCTCGCCGAACAGGCTCTTCAGGATTTCGAGGTCGAGCTCGGACTCAAGTCGCCGGAGACGTCACCAGTCGCACAAACCGCGAAGGACCTGGGGCCGGCCACCGACAAAGCCACCGAGAAGCAGACCAATTGACTAGCCACTAGGATTGACTCATGGAAACCCAACAGGGACAGCCCAAGCCCGCGTTCTACCTCGCGGTTCTCCTCGTCGTGATCGGTCTGGGCGGGTACGCACTCTGGCGGTACGGCGCCGTCGGCCCTCGCCGCGACGCTGGACAGATCTCCCAGGAAGAGCTCGCAAAGGCAAAAGGCGGCGCAGAAGCGCCCGACAACTCGGGGATTACGACGGTCAAGGAGTACAACTACGTCGCGGCGTCGAAGCTGCCGCCGGTCAAGGGGATCTCCAGCTACACACCGCTGGCCGATCGCACGGTGCGATTTGCGATCAACGTCTGGGCAGGTTGGGGTCCGATTATTTACGCGAACAACGGCTTCAAGCCCGGCAAGGTCTGGAAGACGCCCGGCGGCAAGGACTTCAAGCTGGAGCTCGTTCTCATCGACGATCCGATTGCCATGCGCGATGCGTATGCCGCCGGCAACATTCATGTCGGCTGGGCAACGCTCGACATGATCCCGCTCTTTCTGGAAGGACTCCGTAAGGACACGCGCGTCATGCCGCGGGTGTTTCAGCAGGTGGACTGGTCCAACGGCGGCGACGGCATCGTCGTTCGCGATTCCATCAAGACGATGGCGGATCTGCGGGGAAAGACAATCGTGCTCGCGCAGAACTCGCCGTCGCATTTCTTCGTGCTGAACGCGCTGATCAACGGCGGCCTGCAGCCGGCGGACGTCGAGTTCAAATTCACGCAGGACGCCTTCCAGGCGGCAGCCGCTTTCAACGCCGACAAGCGGCTGGCGGCGGCGGTCAGCTGGGCGCCCGATATCTACAACCTCGAGAAGGTAAAGGGCAACCGCATTCTCGTGACAACGGCGACTGCCAACAAACTGATTGCCGACGTCTGGTTTGCACGCGCCGACTTCGCCAAGGACAACCCCGATATCACCGAAGGCTTGACCCGCGGCATTTTCGACGCGATGCAGGAGCTGAAGGCGCAGGACGCGAAGCAGCGAGTGGCCAAGCTGATGGCAGCCGGGTACTCCATTCCCGAGAGCGACGCTCTTGGCATGCTGGGCGATGCCCACTCCACCAACTACGCCGAGAACCGGGAGTTCTTCCTCAATCAGAACAACCCGACGAATTTTGAGCGCACATGGAGCACGGCGTACTTCCTGTACAAGAAGATCAACGCCGTCACGGAGCAGACACCGTTCGATCAGGTGATGGATTTTTCCGTCATCCAGAAGCTCGGTGCGGAACCGAAGTATGCCAGTCAGAAGAACGAGTACGACATTCGCTTTGCGCCCGCCGCCGCGAGCACGATTCAAGGCGAAAAGGACGAGATCCTTACCAAGACAGTCGTGATCCACTTCTTCCCAAATTCCTGGGATCTCAACAAGAAGGTCACGCGTACCGTCGACGGGAAGGAAGTCGAAGAGCTCTACGATCCCAACGTCAACTTCGTGGTCGAGGAGGTCGCGAAGCTGGCGGGGCAATACGGAGCGGCGAGAATCGTGATCGAGGGGCACACAGATGGATCGATGAAGACGCAGGTGCCGAAGAGCCTGGTACAGGAGCTGTCGCTCAATCGCGCGAATGCCGTCAAGGATGCGATCTTCAAGAAATTTCCGTCGCTGCAGCCCAACCAGTTCTCCTCGGCGGGCATGGGATGGGATCGCCCCGCGGACCCCTCGGATCCGGATAATCACGCGAAGAACAGAAGGGTCGAGATCAAGGTGTATCCAGCGGAGGCCGCCGCCCCCAAGTAGATGGCGGCCGATTCGAAACCATCGCTGCTCGCGCTTCGCCTGTCGCCACCCAGGCTGACGCGCCGTCTTGCGGGTGCGGGAGCGATGGGCATCGTTCTGCTGCTTTGGTGGATCGTCACGACCGGTGGCGACGCAGAAAGCCGCCTGGTGTCGCCCGTCATTCTGCCGAGTCCGGCCGAAGTGCTTCGGAGCTTTCCCAGTCTGTTGAACGAACGCGCCCTGCTGCAAAGCATCGCGGCTACGCTCAAGCGTGTGGTGATCGGATTCGGCCTCGCGGTAATTGTCGGCGTGCCATTGGGCATTCTCGCTGGCTCGTGGCGTATCTTCGAGGCCGCTGGCGCACCGCTGGCGCTCTTCGGACGCAACCTTCCGGTCGCTGCGTTGATTCCGCTGACCATCCTCTGGTTCGGGATCGACGAGACGCAGAAGGTGATGTTCATCTTCATCGCCTGCGTCTCCTTCGTGTATTCGGATGCCGCGGCCGCCATCGCGAACGTTCCCGATCGCTACGTGGAAGCAGCGCAGACGCTGGGCGCGTCGTCGTTTCAAATCGTGCGGAAAGTGCTCGTGGCTCTCGCGCTGCCTGACATCTACAACAACTTGCGGCATCTCTTCGGACTGGCCTTCGGCTACATCATGCTCGCCGAGTTGATCAACGCGCAGCACGGTCTGGGCTATCTGTTGATGACGAGCCAGCGGCGCGGCCTCTCCGAGCACATCATTCTGATCCTCTTGATCATCGGGATGCTGGCGTACGGCATCGACCGTCTGTTGTTCTGGTTCCAGCGCGGCCTGTTTCCTCACCGTCTGATCGAGGAATAGATGTGAGCGATTCCGAGACCGCAGCCGGCCAGACTCCGAACGTTGTCGATTTTCGCGGTGTCACGAAGCGGTTCGGCCGCCTCACCGTCATTCGTGACGTGACCTTCTCGGTGCCGGACGTACCGAGCAAGGGC
>DASPWV010000624.1:0-2999 GCA_035637635.1 Vicinamibacterales bacterium
AGGATTCGTGGCGGCTCACTCCCACCTTCACACTGAACTACGGCGTGCGGTACGAGTACTTCACACCGATGTTCGATCGCAGCAACCTGCTGACGAACATCGATCCCGCGACGGGCGCGATAATCACCGCGCGCGACGGCAGCGTTCGCGATCGCACGCTGATCGAGCCCGATCGCAACGACCTCGCGCCTCGTGTGAGCCTGGCCTGGAACGCGGCGAAGCGGATCGTGATGCGCGCCGGGTACGGCGTGTTTTATCAGCAGCAGGATCGCTACGGAAGCGAGAGTCAGCTTGGTCTGAACCTTCCGCAACTCGTCGACGTGTCGATCAGCGCGAACTCCGCCAACGACCCGCCGGCATTCCGTTTCAGCGACGGGTTCATCTCACTCGCGCCGGACAGCGTCAACAAGACGCTCGTGCAGTGGCGCATTCAGGATCCCAATCAGAACACGCCGATCGTGCATCAGTTCAGTGTGGGACCGGAGGTGCAGATCGGTCCGACTACGGTCGCCGCCGTCGAGTACGTGGGCAATCGCACGCGCAATGGGCGGCGACTGCGCAATCTGAACGAGGGCATCATTCAAGCGCCGGGTGTCGGACCGGTGGTGTTTCCGTACGCGCAGTACGGATTTGGCAACGCGTTCCTCGAGCAGATCGTCACGAATGGCCGCGCCGATTACAACGCGCTGCAAACGCGTTTGTCGCGGCGCATGATTAATGGGCTGGCGTTCAACGTCGCATACACCTGGAGCAGCGCGAAAGGCGACTATCTGGATCATCTCAGCGCCGGCGGCGGCGCCTCCGGCAACTTCCCGCTGACCGCGTATGACATGGGACGCGACTACGGTCCGCTCGCCTTTGACATCCCGCATCGCCTGGTGACGAGCTTCATTTACGAGTTGCCGTGGGGACATGGCCGCCGTACGCAGCCGTCGGGTGCGTTGGGTGTCGTGGCGAGCGATTGGGTCGTGAACGGCATCCTGTCCTTGAACGCAGGCCGCCCGTTCACCATCAGCTCGACGGACCGCGCCAATACGGGACAGGGCCGCCAGTCTCGTGCCAATTGCGTCGGCGATCCGGTCCCCGATGGCTTCGACCAGACGCTCGACGCGTGGTTCGACATCAACGCGTTCCGCGCGACCGATGCCTTTACGTACGGGACGTGCCCGTCGAACTCGGTGCGCGGGCCAGGTTCGAAGTCGATGAACCTGTCGATCTTTCGATCCGTGCCGATTGGCACCCAGCGGCTCGAGTTGCGCATAGAAACGTTCAACCTGTTCAACTGGGTCAACTACGGATTCCCCGGAGCGAGCGTCTCGAACCTGAACACGTTTGGAAAGATCACGAGCACGCTTGGGGACCCGCGGGAGATCCAATTGGCGGTGAAGTTTTACTTCTGAGACTCGCCGGCGGGGCTGAAGCCCCGCCACTACGTACGGGGATGCCAGACGACGGTCGACGACACGTAGTGGCGGGCTTTAGCCGCGCCGGCTGCGGAGACATCGAAATGAAGACATTGACTGCCGGTTGCGCGTTGCTCGTGGTTGGCCTCTGTGCGCTCCAGGCCTACGAGCCGCTGCCCCAGGACACAGGCGCCTCCGGCACCTGGCAGAAGCTCCTGAAGCTTCGCACGATTGCCAGCGTCATGCACACCACCGCGCATCCAGACGATGAGCACGGCGGACTGTTGGCGTGGCTCAGTCGCGGCACTGGTGCGCGGGTGTCGCTCATGACCCTCAATCGCGGGCAATCGGGCGATAACGCGCTCGGCCCGCAACTCTTCGACGGCCTCGGGCTCATTCGGACCGAAGAACTGTTGAACGCGGATCAGTATTACGGCGTCGACGCGCAGTACTTCACAACCGTGATTGACTATGGCTTCTCGAAGCGACTCGACGAAGCGCTGGACAAGTGGGGCAAGGAGAATGTGTTGCGGGATGTCGTGCGGATCATTCGGACGGAACGTCCACTCGTGCTCGTGTCGCGCTTTCAAGGCAATCAGCGCGATGGGCATGGCAATCATCAGACGGCCGGCCTCGTGACCGTTGAAGCGTTCCGTGCCGCAGGCGATCCCAAAAGGTTTCCCGAGCAGATCAGCGAAGGGCTTCGCGCGTGGCAGCCGTTGAAGGTGTACATCGGCGGTGCCCGCGAAGACGAAGACTGGACGGTGCGAGTGGATCCCGGTCAGTACAGTCCGTGGCTGGGAATGTCGTACAGCGATTTTGCGCGCGTGGGACTGAGCTACCAGCGATCGCAGAACAGCGGCCGGCTCGCGCTCGCGGCCGGCCCGCAGTACGGCTACTACAAACGTGTCGACACCGTTCTTCCCGCGTCGTCCACCGGCGCCCGCGAGAAGACGTTCTTCGACGGCATCGACACGTCGCTCGTGGCCCTGTTCAAGACGCTGAGGCGAACGGAACCGGCCGGAGCGCAGGCACGGCTGGAGGCAATCTCCCGTGCGGTCGAAGAGGCCGTGTCCAGGTTCTCCATTCAAGATCCGTCAGCTTCTGTGCCAGCGCTCGCGCGAGGACTCGCGGCTACGCGCGAAGCGGTTGCGGCGTTTGCATCCGAGCCCGATGCGGTTTTCTATCTCGAGCGCAAAGAGACGGAGTTCGAGGACGCCATCAACACGGCGATGGGCGTCACGCAGGCTGCGGTCGCGCAACCGGCCGGGACCACCGACCCGACAGGGCCGGCGGCCGGCTTCGCGCCGCCTCCTGTTATGGGGCCCGTGGTTCCTGGGCAAACGTTCGAAGTGCGCGTCGCGTTTGCGAGCCGCGGAACGCCGAAGGTTGCTATCGACGAGATCGCGCTCGCCGTCGGGAAAGGCTGGACGGCGTCCGGCGCAGGCGCAGCGGCAGCGACGGCGCCCGCATCGAACGAAGTCGTGACCCGGCGGTTCAACGTCACTCTTGCAGCCGACGCGCCTTTGAGCTCGAAACCGTACTTCGAACGAAAAGCGTTTCAGGACGCGCGCTACCAGCTGGTTGACGCGTCGC
>DASPWV010000625.1:0-4790 GCA_035637635.1 Vicinamibacterales bacterium
TTGGGATTCACCTGCTGCACGAGCCGTGTGCCTTCCTGCACCAGGAAGCGGCCGTAGAAGGCTTTGACGGCCGTGCGGCCGTCGTTCGTCACGTTGTAGGAGGCGCCGATGCGCCAGATGCCGTTCTGCCAGCTGGGAATATCGTCCAGACGCTGGAACTGCTCCGCGGGAAAGAAACGGTTGCCCGGTCTCGATTGCTCCGGCGCATAGCCGACCAGCCGCTCGAACCGCCCGCCGTAATTGATCGTGAGACGCGGGCCGAGCGACCAACTGTCTTGCGCGTACAACATCGCCGTATTGATGATGTTCTTCGATACGAGCGGCGTGTTGTAGGTTTGCACCTCGAGCGGCGCCCCGTCGAAGTAGCGCAGCACGTAATCGCCGTTTGCGCTGATCTCGTTCTGGTTGAACGCGCGACCGAACTCGACGCCGGTCTTGAACGTGTGCGCGCCGGCCCAGGCGTCGACGAAGTACGACGCGGAGACGTTGACCTGATGACGAGTGGCCGTGTTGAGTGTTTCGTTCGTCGCCGCATCGCGCAAAGTCAGGCGGACGATATCCTGCCGCGAATAATCGTTCGCGCCAACGGCAGGCTGGTAGTACAGCGGAAAGAACAGGCGCAGATACCCGTAGCGTGCATCGAGGAACAGCCGCTGCGACAGAACACCGGTCCACTGCGCCTGCGCGATGTTGGCCGGCTCGATCTGCCGCCATGACGCCTTTTCGTCCACGAGATCGGTCGTGGGTCGCCGGAAGAATCGATTCTGGTAGTTGAAGTTGTACTCCACGCTGATCTTGTGGCGTTCGTTCAACTGCGAGGTCACCTTGCCGAGGTAGTTCGACTGATGATTCACATCCGCCGCCGGCTTGCCGTCCGGCCGCAGGATGCCGAACACCTGCGTGTTGATGTCGAAACGGCGGTACGACGTGAAAAACCACGCGCGGTTCTTTCGAATGGGGCCGCCGGTGTTCAGGTTCACGTCGTAAATGAAGTTGATCGGCTGACCGTTCGTCACACCGCTCCTGCGGAGCGCCTCGGAGACGTTGTCCGACTGAAACTTGTCGTCTTCCCAGTACGTGCTCGCCCCGCCCGTGAGATCGTTGCCGCCGGACCTGGTCACGATGTTCATATACACACCGCCGGTCGCGACTTCGGCCGGCGCGCCGTTGGTCATGATGTTGACCTCGCCGAAGCTGTCGTAATCGAAGTAGAACGCGGTTGCGCCGCCGTTGCCGCCGGGCCAGTTCAGTTTCAAACCGTTGATCGCGTACTCCTGCTGGCCGGGCGCCGAACCGTGCACCTGCATGCCGCTCTGCTGCGCGCTTTCGGCGCCTCCGACGTTGAACTTGCTCATCGTCGCGCCCGGCACCTGCTCCACCGTCGACCAGATTTCACGCGCCTGCGGGATGTTTTCCAGCAGCTCGTTATCGAAATTCGTGCCCTTGCTCGTGCTCCTGGTATCGATCGCCGGTGACTCGCCCGAGACCGTGATCGTCTCTGAGACCGTCGCGACCTTCATGGTTTGATCGACGGTGGTGACGACCGCGACGCGAACCGGGATGTCCGAGCGATCCACGGGCGCAAAGCCCTGGAGCTCGAACCGAAGCGAGTACACGCCCGGCGGCAAGGCGATGAAGCTGTAGACGCCGCGCTCGTTGGTCGTCGCCGTCTGTTGACGAATCAGCGCCGCACTCGTCAGCGCGATGGTGACGCCTGGCAGCACCGCGCTTTGTTCATCGGTGACGACACCCGTGATGGTGCCGGTTTGAATCTGCGCGAGCGATTCTGCGGGGGTCAGAAGGATCAGCGCCGTGACCAGAGCTGGCGCTACCAACGATTTTCGAAGACACATGACAGTCCTCCTCCTCGTTGACTGAAAAGGCGGACCTGAAGGTCCGCCACTACACAAAGCTCGCAACCGTCTGGAGGGCTTGACCCCACCGGACCGCGGACCTCAAGGTCCGCCACTAACAAAAGCTCGCAACCGTCAGGCGGGGCTTGACCCCACTGGACCGCGGACCTGAAGGTCCGCCACTACAACAAAAGCTCGCAACCGTCTGGAGGGCTTGACCCCACCGGACCGCGGACCTGAAGGTCCGCCACTACACACACCTGGCAACGTAGTGGCGGGGCTTTAGCCCCGCCGACGGCGGCACCGAGAGAGTTTCCAGTTACCAGTTGTCAGTTCAAAGTTCAGTTTTCGAGTGTTGTCATTCACGTCAGCTCAAGAACTCTGAAACTCAACTTTGAACTGGTAACGGGTAACTGGAAACTAAACGCCTTACTGACTCGTGATCGTCGCGCCCTGTTTGAGATGCCGATCGAAAAAGTCCTCCGCTCGATGCCACGCATCCCGAAGGATGTGCGCACGGCGGAAAAAGTGAATCTCGCCCGGGTACACACCCATCTCGAAACTCTTGTGAAGCTTCAGAAGCTGATCGATCACGCGCAGCGAATCACGAAACGCGACGTTGCGATCGTTTGTGCCGTGGAGCACCATGAGCGGGCGCGCCAGCTTCTCCATGTGGTAGATCGGCGCCGAGATCTTGTAGATCTCCGGGTTCTCCACTGGCGTTCCAAGCCTCGGCGTGGTGTATCCCGCTCCGTACGTCGCCCAGTCGACAACGCCGGCAACGTCGATCCCGCAGCGCCACAACAGCGGATCGGCGGTGAGCGCCTGCAGCGTGAGGAACCCGCCGTAACTGAGTCCCCACACGCCAATGCGATCGGGATCCACGTAGTCGAGCGTTTTCAGATAGTCGGCACCGGACGCGACGTCCGCGGTGTCGTTGACGCCGAGCGCCATGTGAACGCCTGTCGCCCAGTCGCGGCTGTATCCGGAGCTGCCGCGGTAATCGGGCGTCAGGATCACGTACCCCTGCTGCGCCAGATAGACGCTGGCCGAGTAGTACATCCGGTAGCTGCCCGGATGCCAGCCGAGGAAGTTCTGATCGGAGCCCGACCCGTGAATCCACACGATCGCGGGATGCTTCCGGGTTCGATCGAGGTTCTTCGCAAGAATCAGCGTCGCCGGCACCGGTTTCTTATCGAGCCTGCTTGGGAAATAAACGGGCTCCGGAACAGGTATCTCCGCTCTGTTCAATCCAGCCGGCATCGAATCGCTCAAACGAACGGGTTTCGATCCGGCGCGAGCATCGGCGACATACAGGTCGAGCGAGTTCTCGACGTCAGTGCGTTGAAACACCACCTGAGAGCCGTTTGGGGAGAACAGCGGATCGAGGTTCACACCGCGGGCGGCGACCACCGCCTCGCTCTTGCCCGTCGCAACATCGACGATGTCGATGAAGCGCTCCATCTGATTGCCGTTGAGGCTGTGGTGATAGGCAATGCGCTTGCTGTCAGGCGACCAGTTGCCGAGACCTGCGCCGTAGGTGCCTGACGTCAACTGCCTGGCCTGTGACTCCGCGGTCGCATCCACGGGCATCACGTAGACGTGAATCCAGCCGCTCCGATCGCTGACGAACGCGAGCGATCGTCCGTCCGGGGCGACCAACAGCTTCGAATCGCGGCCTGTGGGCGACCACCAGCGGTCGTCGCGATCGCGCCACAGCGTTCGTGGCAGCGTGCCGACGGTTACGCTCTTGATTTCACGCGTCTTGCCGTCGGGCGACAGCTCCTGATAGATGAGCGCGTTGTCTGCCGTCCACTGCAAACCGCTGACGCTCCCGACGGCCGGCACCCACCCGACATCCCCGCCCTGCGGCGACACGATGCCGACTCTGCGATCCGCAACGGCGCTGCCATACGATCGGACCATGTTGCCGTTCCATCGCAACTCCTCTGGTTCGAGCGAGCTCTGGGCCGCGGTGAATGCCAGCCATCGACCGTCGGCGGAAAATACCGGCACCGACGCCGAGAGCGGATCGGGCAATTGGGTGAGCTGACGCTGAGTGTGCGCGGCTATCGACGCGATCCAGATCTGCCCTCGCCGCAAAAACGCCATCTGCTTGCGATCGCGAGACAGCGTGAAGCTGCCGGCATCGGATAGGCCGTCTCCGACCCGCGACGGCTTCGGCGATGTCGTCGAGACGCTCCAGAGCTGGCCGTCCTTGCCGAAGAGGAGCTCGTCGTTCGAGATCCACGCAAAGGAACCGATATCGGACAGGAGCAGATCGGGATCCACCGCGAAATCGGTCAGCGCCAGCGGCTTTCCGCCTGGGACGACCGAAAAGAGATCCTGTTTGCCCGCCGCGTCCCAGAGAAACGCAATCGTTTTGCCGTCCGGTGACCAGGCTGGACTTGTCGGATATTTGATCTCCGCGATGCGCTCGATCGTGATGCTTCCACGCGGCGGCTCGCCCGCGACGCGAGCAACCGCAACGATCAGAAGCAGCACGCATATGGAAGCGGCTCGTTTCATGATTGGTCCTCCAGTAGCCCTGCGCATCGAAGCCACAGAAGCACGGAACCGCGGAGAAAGGCCGCCACGGAAACCCGGAAGCACGGAAGTCTTGGGGGTATCCGAGATATTTCTCCAACGTATCTTTCTCCGTGTTCCTGTGCTTCCGTGGCCTCCCTTTCCGTGCCTCCGTGATGCCGTGGCCTCGCTTCAGTGCGACGTCGCGCGGCCGCCCTCGAAGTGCGTGCGATACCAGGCGATGCTGCGCTCGATGCTGTCGGCGACATGCGCTGTTTCCCTGAGACCGTGCCCCTCGCGCGGATATCGGATCATGATGGTTTCGACGCCAACATCCTTGAGCGCGATGTAGAACTGCTCGGCCTCGGCAATCGGCACGTCGTTGTCGTTGTCGCCGTGGATGAACATGGT
>DASPWV010000626.1:0-2436 GCA_035637635.1 Vicinamibacterales bacterium
ACGATCGCCAGAACCAGCCATTTGCCAGGAAAGTGGGTGTACGCCACCGACCCTGGCGCGCTGACCACGACCTGCCAGATTCGGACGGGCGGCCGGCCAGCCAGCCACTGGGTGAGCGGCTCGTACGGAAAGAAGAGGAGATCCAGCGCTGCTCTGCCCGACGGCACTTCAGGCGCCACTTGTTGTCCGTAGACCACCTTTCCCGATTCGTCCACAAGCGTCGCCGCGAACGTGGGCATGCGCGAGTCCGGGTTCAGGAACGTTTTCACGTCTTCATCGAGCAGCGCATGAAACATTCGGGCATCCACTTTCCCGAGATTGACCGTGTAGCCGATGAGGCTGGAGAATCCGAGACGCCGATCGTTGCTCCAGAGGGGGTGCAGGATCACCTGATACTGAAAGCCGGCAATCGTGCGTTCGAGCACGACAAATGTCTGACCAGGCGCTTCAGTGCGCGCCAGGCGAAGGATTTCGCGGCCGAGTTCCGGCTCTGAGACCAGGGATCCAAGTTGCCGTCCCTGAGGATCGACCACTGGCGCCACACGGCCGGTGGCGTCATTCGAGGTCGAATAGAACACGACCTGACTCTCGGAGAGCGGTGAACGGCCCTCGGCCCAGAAGAAAAAGCGGTCCACGTAGGGATTTCGTTTGTAGCCGTCCGCCAGGTACGTCGCGATTCGCGGAAGGTCGTACGCCAGCATTTGCGGATGCCCGATACCTTCAATCGATTCGAACAACGCGCTGTCGAGCCGCTTGCGAATGTGCGCGGCGAGAACCGCTGCGGTCCGGTCACAAATCTGCTGGACGATGACGTTGGTTTGTTCCTGCTGGAGTGCGGCAGCGCGGCGTTCGAGGTACGCGACGAGCAGCGCCGCAACGACCAACGCGAGAATGGCGCTCGTCAGCAGGACCCGATACAACGGGCGGCGCGGGCGACCCATCATGCCTTGCCCGATGCGGCCACTACCACATCAGCCGTAATCCAAAGCGGCCGATGCGTGGGGCGAGGATCATACTCACCTGGTTGGCATTCGTCGCGTTTTGCTGCGTGCGAACGACCAGCGGCGTATTCGCGTTCGTCAGGTTGAAGACGTCGAAACCGGCCGCCACTCTGACGCCATTCGCGAAGCGAATCATCTTCTCGATGCGGAGATCCATCAGCTGGAGCACGTCCAGGCGCGACTCTCCAATCGGCTCGAGCGGCACCTGAATGGTACCGGCGCGATTGGCACGGCTCGGCGTGAGAATCGTGCGCACGAACGGGAAGCCCTGGCGCGCGAAGTAGTTCACCGCGACACTCACCTCGCCAGGCAGTGTGTACTGGCCGGCAACATTCGCGACCCAGCGAGCGTTGTTCGCTTCGACTTGCGCGTTGTTCTGAAACGGAATCGTCGTGGGGTCGTCGTATGCCGCGGGGGACGTCCAGTGATCGCGCGCGTCGTTGAGGGCGACGCTGCCGTTCAACATCCACCGGCGGCTATAACGCTTGCGCGCCGTCAGCTCGACGCCATTGAAGCTGCGATAGTGGTCGGGTCTGTTGGTCAACCGCTGCGCGGCCGGAATTGGAATCACGGGCTGGTAGTACGTCACCGTCGCGCAGCCGCCAGGACAACCCGTTGCGGTGTAAACGACGGGCACGTACTCCGCGCTCGTCAAGCCAGGCCGCGGCTGCCAGGCCAGGCGATCGTACCGCCTCCAGACATAGCTGACGCCGACGGCGAGCTCGCGACCGAGCTGGTGATCCAGGCCGGCAATGACCTCGCTCGTGCGGTCGCTCTTGAAATCGGGATCGACGCTGTTGGTCGTCGCGAGAAACGAGGGGTTTGCCGGGTCGTAGTTGCCGCTGAATGCGAGGATGACCGAGGTATTCAGCTCGTTCCGCTGCACGAACCCGTCACGGTTCAGGTCACTCCACGGGAAGCGCACGGAGGCGGCATTGACGGGATTGAGAATGCCCGCCGTAGTGGTCGGCGTCATCTGTCCGTAGTACTGGCCCGCGCTGAATTTCGCGACTGTCTGACTGTTGCCCCGGACATCCACATTCAATCCGACGCGCGGCGAGACGTCCGTCCAGATCACGCCGGACTTGGCGCCATTAAAGGTGATCGCAGGCAGAAACTCGGGCACGAATGGGTGCGCAGCCACCGATGTCGGTCGGGCCTCGTCCCACTGTCGATCGAGACGTAAGCCCCCCGTCAGCGTCAGGCGTCCACGAGCATATGTGTCCTGGACGTAGCCGGACGCGACTTGCAGAACGAAGTCGGTGTACGAGTCCCTGTGCAGCTCCGCCTCCACAGCCTCGCCATTGCGGAAGCGCGCCGTCGTATTGCCCCCGATTTTCGCAAAGCTATCGGTCGGCGCATTCCGATACCGGAAGCCGCCCTTCAACGCGTGGTCGCCACCGAGTACGCCAGGCAGGAAATAGCTCACCGTCGA
>DASPWV010000627.1:0-4956 GCA_035637635.1 Vicinamibacterales bacterium
TCGTGTCTCATCATGCTGACGAGCCGCCGCGGCAACTGCCACACGCGATTCGCAACCGATCGATACAATCACTCGTCTCAGTGATGCCGCACACCCGTGACTGCGCCGGTTTGCAAACGTTTCGCGACAGAAACTAGGCTAGCACTCCGTGATCAGAGACCTGGCGGCTTGGGAGCCGCGTCCGGCGAATGCACCGGGTGCTCGGCGCCGCGATGACACGTGAAGCACGTGACCTGCATGCCTTTGGCGGGCGCCTCCGGCATCGCTCTTGTCAGCGTCGCGTTGATCTCCGCTGCCATGCGCATCATGGTCCTCGCGACGTTTTTGTTCGGGTTCGTGTCCGACACGAAATCGAATTCGGCGAGCGGCATGCCTTCCTTGCCGACATGACAGAAGGGGCACCGCACGCCGAGATCGCGCGTGAAGTTCTTCATCGCCTGAATCAACACGTCAGGCTTCGTGTCTTGCGGAAATACCTGCAGGTTGACGAACTTGTCGGGTGGGAATTTCTGCGCCGGCGCATCCTGCGCGCGCACGAGCAAGGGCAGAGCGAGGACCACACAAACGCAGAAGGTGGTGCATCCCGTTTTCGTCATCGCGTACCTCTGACGGTAAAAGTACAAGTTCGACGGGCAAAGTTCAAAACGATGAGTTGGTAAGCGGACACATCTGGAATTTTTGGTTATCTCGCTGCTGCTCGGCGCGAAGCGTCAGCGTCCCTTGGGTTCCATGGACAGAATTCACTGCGACTCGTCAGGGTGCCGCACGGCCGTGTTGGGTTGCGCACGCCGCCTCAGCTGATGGCACCCCTCCCTTGGCACGGCGATTGAACCTTGGGGCATTCGACATGATGGGAGGCGAAAGCGCAGATGCGATCGCGGAGACGATCATCGGGCTTCCCCGTGTCTCGCCGCCTCGATGGCCCGTACGTCGTGTGACTTCGTCGGCTATTTGAACTTTCCAGGAGGTTCGCCGTGGCTCGTCCGATCTGGCGCGGAAGCTTGTCGTTCGGTCTCGTTGCCATTCCCGTGCAGATGCACACGGCGGTGCGCGAGCATCGTCCGAAGTTTCGCTTGCTGCACGCGAAAGACAAATCGCCGATCAAATACGAGCGTGTGTGTCAGCGTGACGGAAAGCCGGTCGCGTGGGAGGATCTCGTCAAAGGCTACGAGTACGAGCGCGGCCGCTACGTCGTGCTCACCAAGGACGACTTCAAAGCGGCCGCACTGGAAAAAGACCGCCGCGTGCAGGTCAGCGATTTCGTTCCGACCGAGGCCGTCGACGATCGGTTCTTCGATCAGCCGTACTATCTGCTGCCCGACAAGGGCGGCGAGCACGCGTACGCCGTGTTCCAGCAGGCGCTCGCCGAGGCCGGCCGCATCGGCATCGGCAAGGTCGTCGTGCGTGAGAAACAGCATCTGGTCGCCATCGAAAGCATCGAGGGGCGCCTCGTCCTGACCATGATGCGCTACGCGGACGAAGTCGTCGACGTGCCTGAGGTCGAAGGGCTCGATCGCGTCAAGGTGCCGCCGAAAGAATTGAAGCTTGCCACCGATCTCATCGGGGCGTTGGCCTCGGAGTGGGAGCCCGAGCGATACGCCGACGATTACCAGAAGAATTTGCAGGAAGTCATTCAAGGAAAACTGAAAGGCGAGACCATTGTGATCGAGGGCGATGAGGAGCCGATGCGCGCGGAAGTGATCGACCTGGCAGAACGGCTGCGTCAGAGCCTCAAGGCCGCGGGCGGAAAGTCGCGCGCGGCGAAGACGCTTGCCTCGCCGAAGCTTGCCGTGAAGACAGCAAGCCAGAGCAAGCCGAAAGCGAAGCGCGCATCGAGCGCGGTGAAAACACGAAGGAAGCGTGCGGCATAACGAGAACGAGCTTGACGATCTGGCGATCGAATCTCCAATCGCGCAGTCTCATATGAACCCTCCGGTCGCGGATCGCGAGCTCGAAGAGGCGGCTTCAGCCGTCGAGAGCAGCGCTCGTCCGGCGCCGCCGGCGGCGACCGAACCCATCAAAGCGCGGATCGTCGGACTGCAAGGCTACGGTTTCGTCTCGCTGGCCCTCGTCAGCGTGATCGCCGCGCTGAGTCTTGCCCAGGGATTCTTCATTCCGGTTGTGGTGTCCGTTGTCATTGCTCTCGCGCTTTCTCGAGTCGTGCGCCGCCTATCGCGCTGGATGCCGCGCTGGATTGCCTCCGGACTTGTTGTGGGATTTCTGCTCGGCGGCCTCGGCACGCTCGGCTACGGCTTGAGCGATGAGGGCACGCGCGCGATTGCGGGACTTCCGTCCGCGACGAAAAGCCTGCGGCAGGCCTTCCGGGTCATGACGAATCGCCAGCAGGGACCCCTCAGCCAGGTGCAGCGCGCGATCGACGAGCTCGAACGGACGGCTTCCGAGTCGACGAACCGGCCCGCCACGCCGAGCGGCGTGACGCCCGTGCAGGTCATCGAGCCGCCGATTGATGTCAGCAATGTCGTCTGGCTGGGATCGCAGGGCATGCTCGGGGTTGTCGCGCAGCTCACGCTCGTGGTGTTTCTCGTCTACTTTCTCCTCACGTACGGGGAGTTGTTCAAGCGCAAGATTGTCCGCTTGAGCGGCGCGAGCCTGGCCCGTCGCAAGGTGACGGTGCAATTGATCGACGAGATCGGAGAGAACGTCGCGAAATCCATCTCGCATCTCGTGCTCGTCAGCGTCGTCGTGGGCGTGGCGACCAGCGGCAGCCTCATGCTGCTGGACGTGAGGTACGCAGGGCTTTGGGGTTTGGCGGCCGGTCTCTTCAACCTGGTGCCGTACGTCGGGCCTTTGATCGTCGCGGCGGGCCTGTTTCTCGCGAGCATCGTGCAGTTCGGCGACGTCGCGATGGCCGCGATGGTTGCAGGCGTTTCCGTGGTGATCACGTCGGTCGAAGGCTTCCTGTTCACGCCGATTGTCTTTGGGCGCACGGCGCGGGTGAACCCCGTCGCCGTGTTTGTCGGCTTCATGTTCTGGGGATGGTTGTGGGGACTCTGGGGGCTGCTGCTGGCGATGCCGCTTCTGCTGATCATCCGAAGCATTGCGGACAAGGTTGACGAGCTGACACCACTCGCCGAGTTGCTGTCAGATTGATCGCGGGGTCTCAAGCGAATTATTCGTCCGCTGTCGCTCTGCGTGCATTGGAACGCGCGGACAAACCCGCGTCGCGGCCAGGAAAAATGCGGCGTTCGCTCAGGCGTGTATCAAACGAGAGACGTACGGCGCGTATCGCGAGGGACTTTCCCCGGATCATTCACGTCGCGGCCGTCGATGCCTGCATCGACAGGCCCGTTTGTGAGTTATTCGCGTAGAGCTCTGCGATGGGTACGTGAGGACACGCCCGCCCGACGTTACGAATCGCGCGCCGTTAGAGCCACGCCGCCGCGGCGGCGGCGGGAACTCCGGTGACGCCCGGGCCAGGACTGCACGCTCACGCCCGCCCGCGATATGTTAATGGCCGCCAACAGGAGGTCCCGTGAAGCGCCTGGCGTCGATCGTCTTGTTTCTCTTCGCGCTCTCTGCCGCCGCCTCTGCCCAACAGATCGGGCCAAAGCACGGCTCTCTCGTGATCGTCGGCGGCAACATGCAGGATCCCGCCATCGTCAAGCGCTTCATCGAGCTTGCCGGAGGCGAAGACGCGCCGATTGTGGTCATCCCCACGGCTGGCGAAGACGACTCGTACGACGACTATTGGTCGGGCATCAAGGAATTCCGCGACAACGGCGCGCACCGAATCAGCGTGCTTCACACGCGCGACCGGAAGGCGGCTGACACCGACGCGTTCGTGAAGCCGATCCAAAACGCGCGCGGCGTCTTTTTCACTGGCGGCCGGCAGTGGCGCCTTGCCGATTCGTATCTCAACACTCGAACGCACCGCGAGCTGCAGAACCTGCTCGATCGCGGTGGCGTGATCGGCGGCTCGTCGGCCGGCGCAACGATCATCGGATCGTTTCTGGTTCGAGGCGATACGAAAGGCAACGAGCTGATGATTGGCGATCACGTCGAAGGCATGGGGTTCCTAAAGAACGCCGCCATCGATCAGCATCTCCTGCGCCGCAATCGGCAGTTCGACCTCATCGACGTCGTCGCGAAGCATCCGGAGCTTCTCGGCATCGGACTGGACGAGGACACGGCCATCGTCGTGCGCGGAGACCAGTTCGACGTCATCGGGCGCAGCTATGTCGTCATCTACGACAACAAGGCACTCGTGCCGCCAGCGGGCCGCTTCTACTTTCTCGCGCCGGGAGATCGCTTCGATCTCGCCAAGCGCGTGGCCTCGCGGCGCGCCGAGCAGTTCCGGCCGCTGGGCGTCGCGAAACCGGGTCGGTGGCCCGGCGTCAACTGATGGATCTGCGCACGGGTTGCGCATTCTGGATAGTCAAGAACGGGCTGCTCGCGTCGTATCCGCCGCTCACGAGCGACTCGTCCGCTGATGTTGTCGTGATCGGCGCCGGCATTACCGGCGCGCTCATAGCCGACGAGCTCACCAGGGCCGGCGCGTGCGTCGTCGTGCTCGATCGACGTGATGTCGCCAGCGACAGCACGGCAGCCAGCACCGGCCTTCTTCAACACGAGACTGACGCGTCGCTCGAGCAGCTTGCGAGCATGATTGGACTGGAGGCCGCGGTTCGTGTGTATCGGCTCGGACTTGCCGCGATCGATCGGATCGAGCAGCCGTGCGACGAGATCGAGGACCCATGTGGATTCGCTCGCCGCCCATGCCTCTACGTGGAGCGGCTCAGTTCCTCGGAGCTCAGAAGCCGCTTTGGTCTGTCGTTTCCCGGTGCGCTCTATGCACCCGGAGACGACGAGATCGATCCGTTTCGATTCTCACATCGTCTGCTGCTGAAGGCGTCGCAAGGCGGCAGCGGTGCACGATCGGACAACGGTCACGAGTGTTCGATCCACCCGTGCCGGCGTCGAGCTCGTGACCGCCGA
>DASPWV010000628.1:0-2569 GCA_035637635.1 Vicinamibacterales bacterium
CCAACGCGGACTTCGTTCAGAACGCTTGGGAGCCGATCAATATCGGCGCCTACGACTATGATGCACTGCAGTTGCAGCTGAACAAGCAGTTTCGCCAGGGTTACAGCTATCGCGTGTCCTATACACGCGCGCGGACGCACGGCAATACCGGTAATGACGTCTCCGAGATCATTCCGACGCAAGTTGGCAACGACTTGCACCTCGAGCTCAATGAAGGGCCGACGGATGATGATCGCCCGCACCTTCTCTCGATCAGCGGCACGATCGACGTGCCCCACATGCGAGGCCTGTCGGTGAGTCCGCTTCTGCGCTATATGAGCGGGACGCCGTTTACGCTGACGACCTCGAGCTTCGATCAGAATCGCAATGGACGACTCGACGACGAGTTCCTGCCGCCTGGCACCTATAGCGGTACGGGGCAGAACGGGATCACGGGTGCAGAACGATGGCGGTCCCAACGGCGCTCGCGGTCCCGATTTCTTCACCTTCGATCTGCGCTTCGCGTACGGTGTGTCGCTGCCCGGGGTCGCAGCGGATGCAGGTGTTCGGCGAGATCTACAACCTCACCGATCGCGCCAACTTCAACAACCCCGGGGGTGACCAGCGGCTTTCGAGCTTCCTCGATTTAAGAAGTCTCGTTCGCGGGAACACGTCCCGGAGGGGGCAGGTCGGCATCCGGTTCTCGTTCTAATCGTGTGCGGTTGACAGCGATCGGCGGAAGCGCTCGTTCCGACGCAGTCGCTTCTCCGACAGGCGATTACTATCCAGCGATTCTTTCATGACGCCGGCGAGGCGCTGCAGCGAATCGATCTGTGGCAACGATCATTCGAGGTCGCAGCGAGAGCGCGCGTAGCGAGGATGGCTATGGCCCCTGCAACGAGGTGAAGAATGCGGGCCGTCGAGAGTTGAGCGCTTGAAGTCGTCGCCGGCTGGTGGAAAAATGTGCGATTCCACAACGCCGGCCAGCACGAGCCTGCGGCGAGTGGAGACTGAGGAGCCCTCCCCTATGCAAACCTCGTCCTTGCCTGATCCCGCGTTCCACCTTCGGTCGAGAATCCACAGCGTTCGTACCCTCCTGACGATCGTCGGCCTGCTGACCGCCATCTTTTTGGCTGGACACGTGCCGTTCATCCCAAATACGCGCGACGGCATCGATTCCACGAATTTCTTGCTGGCCGTCGATCGCTACGATCCAGCGGCACATCAGCCCCATCCACCGGGCTTTCCCCTCCACGTTGTGCTCGGCCGACTCGTCGCGTTCGTCTATCGCGCAGCGGAGCCTGAGGCAGGGGAAATCGAGACAGCAGTCGCGAGCCTTCGTCTCTGGAGCGTCATTTGCGGCGGGCTCGTAGTTCTACCAGCGATGTGGGTGGCGATCGGGCTCGGCTTTTCTGTATCCCGCGCGACACTGGTCACCGCATTGTCGATCACATGTCCGCTGTTCTGGCTCACGGCGATGAGACCACTCAGCGATGTCCCGGGCCTGCTCTTCGCGATGATCTCGCAAGGGCTGGCGATGACTGCGTACAACGACAGCGCACGGCCGACGGATCCTTCGCGCGGTCCGCTCCGGGTGTCGTCAGCGCGTCTGGAGTACTGGTGGGTAGGAGCGGCATTCGTTGCGGGGCTCGCCATTGGCATGCGGGTTCAGACAGCGCTGTTGACTGTGCCGCTGCTTGCGGCGCTTGCCTGGCTCCACGTCAGACACGCCGGAACCAGTATCGTTCTTCACATTACTGCAGCGTTCGCGGTCGGCGTAATCGCGTGGGCCGTGCCGATGTTGATCGCCGTGGGAGGTCCTGCCGAGTATCTTCGCCTTCTTACCACCGTGGGGGCCGACGATGTTCGAGGCGTTGAGATGCTGGCGACCCATCCCGAACTGCGATTGCTGGTGCACGCCCTGTCTCGCACGTTCATCGTTCCGTGGGGATCGCCCATTCTGGGCTGGTTCGCCGTCGCCCTCAGCATTTTCGGAGCCGTGACGCTCGCCAGTCACGACCGTCGCATGCTCGCTTTAATCGCGGCGATGGGCTTACCGTATCTGGTTTTCCATTTGTGCTTTCAGGAGACGGCGTCTATTCGATATGCCCTGCCGCTCGTGCCGGTTTCCTGTCTGCTGATAGTCGCGAATCTTGCCCGCCGCCCGGCGCGGCTGCGCGCGGCGATGACTGGATTCATGATCGTAACGGCCGGAGCGCTAAGCACCAGCGCCGCCTTTGCTTACGGACGCGCAGAGAGTCCTTCGGCGCGCTCGTTCCAGGACGTCAAGGAGCAATCCGCGTCCCGAACGAGTCCCCCGACGCTGGCGTTCCATCATTCCGTTGCGCGCGCGCTTCGCGGCGAAGCATGGCCGGGAGTCGTGCTTGCGGGACCAGTGCGATACGAATGGCTGGAGCTGGCGACCTACTGGCTCAAGGGCGGTCGTGATCCAGTGTGGTTCTTAGCCGACAAACGGCGCACCGATCTTGCGCTCGTCGATTCCGTGTCGCGAAAATTCATGGGGTCGTACCACTGGCCGGCCAGTACCGAGGCACTCCTTGGAGGAAGCCAACCGCCCAGCGTCAATTGG
>DASPWV010000629.1:0-5987 GCA_035637635.1 Vicinamibacterales bacterium
TCGTGTCTCATCATGCTGACGAGCCGCCGCGGCAACTGCCACACGCGATTCGCAACCGATCGATACAATCACTCGTCTCAGTGATGCCGCACACCCGTGACTGCGCCGGTTTGCAAACGTTTCGCGACAGAAACTAGACTAGTTGCTGGCAGTGCTACCAAAGCGAGTCACCGACGACGCGAGTAGTTTCGCCTGCGAAATAGCCGCTTCTGGCGCGTACGGTCAGTCCTGGACGCTTTGTCCTCACCTCGAGCGAGTACCAGCCCGGCGCACTGGACGACTCGATTGCAAGGAAGTACTGCTGCCGCATCGCCGTGAGCAACTCGTTGGTCATGCCGTCGGTCTGCTCGACGCCGCTGACATAGAGCAAATCGCCGCCCGTCCACTGCGCGAGATCGGAGAGGCCGCTACCGGGCGAAAATTTCGGCGCGACTGACAACGTTTGATTGGGATCGTCCAGAGGCGAGACGACCGCGACAACATAGACGGGCACATCGATAGCGCTTGCCACGGCGGAAACCTCCGCCGACGTAAGCGCGCTGCTCGTATCGACGCCGTCGCTGATCACCACGACCGCTCGATGGAGTGATGGGCGATCGGCCAGGCGTTTCGACGTCTCCGCCACGGCGTCGTAGAGCGAGGTCAGGCCCCAGGGCCGCACGCGATTGAGTGCCTGATGGATGCGATCGCGGTCTTTGGTGAACGGTACCTCCTGTCGCAGCGTGCGGTGAAAGGTAAATAGCGCGGCCTCATCCAACGTGGGGTCCATCCGCGACAAGAACTGTTGGACGAATTCCTTGCCTTTTTCCAGGTTGAACGCGACACCCATGCTGCCGCTCGTGTCGAACAAGAAGGCGACGCTGAGCGGCGCATCGTTCCGTGCTTTGAAGTCCACAATCCGGCGCGGTTGCCCCTGTTCCAGTACTTGAAAGTCCGCTCGACCCAGGTTGCGCACGATGTGATTGCGCGAATCCCGGACCAGCGCGGAGATTGGCACAACCGCCACACTAGACTTGAACGTCGGCCTCGATTGATCCTGCGCGTGCACCGCCGTGAGCGGCGGAATCAGTAACGCTGCCAACAAGATAAGCGCCAGACGGAACGAACGTGCGCTGGATATCCTCATCATCTGCGAGCCAATCGATAAGTTAAATGCAAGAAACGCGCCTATGCGTTCGGGTCACCATCCCAAAACGCTCCGCCACACGCCGTTCGTTTTCTTTCCGAAGATTCGCCGATTGTTCGCCGCAAGCATCACGAGCAAAGGACCGGCGGCGCTGTTCGCATTCGAAGTCAGCCGAGAGAGATCACAGCAGCGTCCCACGTAACACGACCAACGCGACGGAGAAATAGATGATCAGGCCTGTGACGTCGACGAGTGTCGCGACGAACGGAGCGGATGACGCCGCCGGATCGAAGCCGAGTCGACGGAGCAGGAACGGGAGCAGCGAGCCCGTGAGCGTCCCCCACAACACCACGCCAACAAGCGCTGAGGAGACGGTCACCGCTACGAGTAGCCAATGCGGACCGTAGATATCTGAGAACGCCGACCACAGGCTGATGCGCAGGAACCCGATGCCGCCGAGAATCGCGCCCAGCGTAAGCCCCGCGAGAATTTCGCGGCGCATCACACGCCACCAGTCGCGGATCGTGACCTCACCGAGGGCCAACGCACGGATCACGAGGGTCGCAGCTTGCGATCCAGAGTTGCCGCCGCTGGAGATGATAAGCGGCACGAACAGCGCCAGCACCACTGCACGAGAGATCTCTTCTTCGAAAGCGCCCATCGCCGTGGCAGTCAGCATCTCGCCCAGGAATAATGCCGTCAGCCAACCAGCACGCTTCTGAATCATCCGCCCAAACGCAATTCGCATATACGGCTCGTCCAGTGCTTCCGAGCCGCCGATCCGCTGAATCTCCCGTGTCGCGGCTGCCTCGGCGACATCGAGAATGTCGTCAATCGTGACGATGCCGATGAGCATGCCGGCTGTATCGGTCACCGGGAGTGCGGTGCGGTCGTATTCGCGAAAGACCGCGACCGCGGCCTCCTGATCGTCGGTGGCTTTCAGAGCCACGAACTGGTGATCCATCAGATCCGAGACCTTCTTCTCCAACGGCGCCAACAGGAACTCGCGGATGCGAATGTCGTCGATCAGCACGTCATGTGCATCCGCCACGTAAATGTGATTCAGCGTCTCGCTGTCGTGACCGTGCTCGCGCACGTAGTCGAGCACCTCGCGCACCGTCCAGGGCTCGCGGACGGCGACGTAATCCGGCGTCATGAGCCGGCCGACCGTCTTCTCGGGATACCCCAACAACGTGAGAGCGACCGAGCGTTCGTCGGGTGTCAGCAGCGCGAGCAGCTCGCGCGTCGCGGTGGCCGGCAGTTCCTCGAGGAACATCGTTCGATCGTCGGGGGCCATGTTGTTGAGAAGCGCCGCAACATCCTCCTGAGCCATCGCTTTGAGTAGCGCCTCTTTGACATCGCGCGACAGGTACTCGAATACGCCGGCCGCATCTTTCCGAGGGAGCACTCGAAAGACGACCACTTGATCCTCCAGGCTGAGGGCGGTGAGGAGGGCGGCGACGTCCCCAGGGTGGCGATTGCGTAGGGTGTCACGGAGACGCGCGTAGTCGCGCGCACGCAACATCTCGGCAACTTCCTGCGCGGGTCGCGCCAACTCGCGGATCGCCGCAAGTGCGTCGTCTCGCTGTGGGCCGGTGAGTTGTTGTTCCATCTGTGTAAGGGCGGCTCTGACGACATCGTGATGATGGACGTGCGGTCCGATTGCCTTCACCGCGTCGAGCCACACGCGATGAATCAGATCGAGGTCGGCTGGTGACAGAGTGGGTGGATGCGCGCCGAGATGATAGGTGTCGGCCCGTCCACTGCGGTGAACGATCACGAGGCGAACGTCGAGAGGTTTCGGCTGCGGCTCCGACGCTCGTTCCCAGGCGTCGCCCAGCATGCGAGCCTGGTCCTCGGCGGAGAGCGTCGACGATTCGCCGACGTACACTTCTGAGGAACGCAGCCGAATCACAGTGCCGACGATCGCGTCCGCGACGTTCCGTGCGGGAACAATCAACAGCCGTACGGGCCGCCGCAGCCGCTCAGCGATCGCGACGACTTCCGAGAGCAACTCCCGCTCGTAGCGCGTGGGGCCGCGTTCCTCAGCAGTGTGTTCGTCCAGGTCGGTATCCACGAGTCGCACGGTCATCATGACGACGTCGCGGTCAACCGCCGCTTCGAGCGCGGCAACCACGTGCGCGAGCGCATGCGGGTTCCGCACTGGCACCAACAGGTTTCCCGGTCGCGCATCGACCTCCCCGAGCGAGAGGTCGGTGGAGGGCAGCAGATCAAACGTCTCGAGCTCGTCGCCGGCAGGTGCGCGATCGACGTTGCGGCCGCCGAGCGTGAACCACAGGGCCACCCCTCCAAGGAGAAGCAAGGCCGCGATCGACGCTCCGTCTCCGGTCACCACAATCGCCAACACGCTGGCACCCACGATCAACGCAGGGGCCAGAAGACCGAACGGAAGTTCCCGACTCCCCAAGCGCAGATTGCCCCGAACCTTGAAGGGCAGCCTCTTGTTCGTTTGGCTCCGCCGCAGCGGTACGAGAGCAGCAATCGTGAGGAGAAGAAGGCCAGCAATCGCGACGGCGTACGCGCGTGCAATCCAGGTCATTCGACCTCCGCTCGCGACCATGACGAGCGTGATGCTGGCGACGGCGATATCGATCGAGCGGGCCGGCGTGCCGAATTGGCTGTGAAGCAGGCTCAGATTGGCCGGCAAAAGGCCGTCGGTTGACGAGCGATGCAGGATCTGCTCCGCATCAGTGAGTGCGGCGTATGCCGCGGGAACCAGAACGCACATTGCGGCGGCGGTGAGCGCAAGCGCCATCAGGTCGCGCACTGAAGCAGGTCCACCCAAATGCTGCGCGAGTCCCACCCAAGGTGCGTTGATCCACAGCGCTTGTTCGGAGGCTGGCACCAACCAGACCGCCAGGAACGTGCCGAGCGTCGTGATCACGAGCGCAAAAAGAACGGTGAGCAGCGCCGTCCGCCGGAGCGCGTCGACGCGCGGCGGCGGAAAATCATGTGCTGCACGCGCCAGACAGTCCCCCCCACCAATCGCCGGCAGCGCCAGGGCGAAGCCAACCAGGCATGTGCGTGCGATCTCAATCAGCGGCAGCTTCGCGCCGCTCGCGAACGGGAGCCACGACCCAGCAAGCTGCGCCGCGCCACTCCGGATTGAGGTGATGACACCCCAGATGGACGACAACGTGACGATCGCCACGCCCATCCACACCGCCCTCGATGCCGTGTCACGGCTAAGACCGGGCCCGAGCCGAACTCGAATCCATAACACGCCGATCGTGGCAACGCCGACGATGGTGGCGATGTCTTCGGACCGGATGAATCTGGTGAAACGCGACTCGGCGATGGCGGTGACCGACGCTACAGCGACGTAATTGCCGATGACGATGCCGCCGAGCGCGGCCAGGAGAATCCGTTCGACCAGTGTGGCTGCGGCCGCCACCGGTACTGCCCGTGGACCAAACGCCGCTCGAACACGGCCCACCAGACCACCGGGCATCAGCAGCGCCCAGCTTTCGACATCAATCGCACGCACCAGCACGGCCAGAAATGCCGCCGCCAACACGAACCAGCCCGCGGACGCGCCGACTGTTTCTCTCTCTACGCCAGAGACGAAGAACGCGCCAATCCCAAGCTGCGCGATGGCCAGCGCCGCAGCCTTCCGCACCGACATGAACGGCATGAGCGCGGACGAGGACAAGACAACGCGAATCGGGCGATGCGGTCGGATGCGCGAAGAGAACGGCACAGCGTCTTCGTTTTGACGGATCGATGATAGCCTGGGACGTTCAAGCGAAATAGCGCGAGCGCGCGTCAATGCATTTTGCATCTCGTGCGCTGAGCGCATTTGCGGCGGGCGTCATGGCTCAACCGACGACGACGGGCGTCAATATTGGCGATTAATGCCGGCGGCGCTGCTTGGCGTTCTAGTCGGGAAGCTCAATTCAAGTGAATTGCGCGGTTACGCCGCGCGAATTCACTGCGCGAAGACGGCTGCTTCGCCCTTCGCCGCAACGAGTTTATCGATGAGCTCCTGCATACGATCGCGGCGCTCGATGATTGCGCGAATCTCTGCGGTGCCAATCCACTTGCCGAGCGCGGGCGTGAGACTTTCGACGGTCAACGCTTTCATGCGATTCCAAAGCTCTCGATCGATACGCGTCATTTCGTGGACCATGTTCTTGCGCGTTGTGAACGACCGCGTGTGATCGATCAAGATCAAGTTCCAGGACGGATCGAGCAGCCAGTTTCCGAGGTTGGGGTCGATGTTGGCAATGAGGTTGTCGAACATCTTGGCGCGAGCGATTTGACGGTTCCAGAGCGCGAGCTTTTCCGCTGGAGGCGACGGTGCGCCTCCCATGTCGCCGAAGCTCTTTATCGGGGCAACCCACATGATGGCCGCCCCGGTGTCGCCTTTCACTGATCGCTCGACCGTTGGAGGAATCATGTTCAACTCGAGCAGCTTGTCGAGTTCGTAGGCGGCAATTTCCGATTTGTAGCTCTCCCAGTAGCCACTGTACCTGCCAGGCCTAATCGTCTTCCAAGCCATACGATCAACCAGACCGCCCGGCGCAAAATACGCCCGCCTTGGTTTGGTGACGCCGAGACCGATGTCTTCCATCTTCACGACATCAGCGCTCTTCAGATAGTCTTCGAGGGCCTGACGCCGATCGAGCCATGTCTTGGCATTGGTGGCGTCGGTGAGGGCCTGCTGCGCGAGCGCGACAGAAGCACCGTTGAAAACAGGCGCTTCAGGGGCGAGTAGGCACACGACCGCAATGAATACGCGCGAGTCAGCTCGCATCGAAATCTCCTTACTGGCGCCCTGCGCCGGCGCCATTCTATAACAGCACTGCCGCGTGGCCCGAGGCGTAGCCTCAGAAATACG
>DASPWV010000630.1:0-2039 GCA_035637635.1 Vicinamibacterales bacterium
CACGTCGGATCGAGCCAACTGGCGCCGGCGGGAGCGACCATTCGCAACCCAGCATTCGACGTCACGCCGCACAAATACATCACCGCGATCGTGACGGACCGCGGCGTGTTTACACCGCCGTTCGATAAGTCGCTGAAGGCTGCCGCTGCGCCGCGGATCGAGAACGCGTCGTGACAGATCGCCACGAAGAGCACCAAGAGCACGAAGGCGACACGAAGAAGTGATCTACATGAACATCCTTCGTGGGCGCCAGTTCGTCCGCAGGCTGGCCGCAACGCGGCCAGCCGATTCGAGCCGGAACGAGAGGGGAGACATACGGCATCCGATTCGCCGGCCGCATGTCTCCCCTCTCGTTTCGACTCGAACGCGCGGCTCCGCCGCGCGCGGACGAACGAAGCTTCGTGAACCTTCGCGTCTTCGTGGTAAAGCTTGTTACGCGTGAAGATGCTCGGGATTGAAACCTCCTGCGACGAGACCGCTGCGGCCGTCGTCGAAACTGTCGACGACGATGAGCGGCCGTGGCGGCTGCGATCGAGCGTGGTCGCTTCGCAGGTCGAGATTCACCGCGAATGGGGTGGTGTCGTTCCGGAGCTGGCGTCGCGGCAGCACGTGCGCGACATCTGCGGTGTGGTCGAACGCGCGCTCGACGAGGCGCACATCGCCTGGCCGCAAGTCGATGCGATGGCGGTGACTCAGGGTCCGGGCTTGATCGGATCGCTGCTTGTCGGCGTGTCGTTCGCCAAGGTCTCGGCATGGGCGCTGCAAAAGCCGCTCGTCGCCGTGAATCATCTCGCCGGGCACATCGAATCGCTCTGGCTCGAGCACGGCCGGATTCCGACGCCGTCTGTGGTGCTCGTGGTGTCTGGCGGCCACACGAGCCTTTACGTCGTGCCTGCTGAAGGCGAATATCGGGCGATCGGACGGACGCGAGACGACGCCGCGGGCGAAGCGTACGACAAAGTGGCGAAGCTGCTCGGGCTTGGCTATCCAGGAGGTCCGATCATCGATCGGCTCGCGAGAGATACGAACCAAACGGCAGTGCGCTTCCCGTCCACACGGCTCACGCATCCGGATCGCAACGCGCCGCGGCGTGAGTACCGCTTTGATTTCAGCTTCAGCGGACTCAAAACGGCCGTGCTCCGCCACGTGCGTCAACGACAGAAGGAACTTGGCACAGGCCAACTGCCGCCAGCGGAGATTTCAGAGATTGCCGCCAGCTTCCAGGCGACGGTCGTGGACACGCTCGTCGAACGAGCCTTCGCCGCCGCGAAGTGGCACAACGCGCGCTCAGTAGGATTTGCCGGAGGCGTGTCGGCCAACTCGAGACTGCGCTCGGTCGCAGCGGCGCGCGGCAGAGCAGCGGAGCTCGCCGTTTTCTTTCCCAGCCCACATCTCTCGACTGACAACGCGGCGATGATTGCCGCCGCGGGACTGCGGCAGCTCGCGGCGGGCCGCCTCGCGCCGCCGGACCTCAACGCCGAGGCGGCGCTTGCGCTGTGAGCGGTTCGAGGTTCGACCGGTTCCAGGTTCGAAGTTCGGGATTCGAGATTCGTCGTGCGGATTCGAGGCTCAAGGACTGAGGCGCCTCATCAGTCGGATCAAGCACAGTCGAACTTCGAACCACGAACTTCGAACCACGAACTTCGAACCTCGAACTTCGAACTTCGAACCTGTTACTACCCATCACCTTCACGATGACGCGCTTCCGCCGCTGTCCATCAAATTCCGCGTAGAAAATCTGTTCCCACGGACCGAGGTCGAGTTTGCCGCGCGTAATCGGGACGATGACCTGATGCCCCATAATGGTCCGCTTCAGGTGAGCATCGGCATTGTCCTCGCCCGTCTGGTGGTGTCGATAGTCGAGACCCGACGGCGCCAGCTTCTCGAGCCAGACCTGGAAGTCGTGAATGAGCCCCTCTTCCCAGTCGTTGACGTAAACGCCCGCGGTGATGTGCATGGCAGACACCAGCACCATGCCTTCCGTCACGCCGCTCTTGTCGACAATGTCGGCAACTTTGTCGGTGATGCGAATGAACTCC
>DASPWV010000631.1:0-2993 GCA_035637635.1 Vicinamibacterales bacterium
CGGCCCCGCCTGCGTCGTCAGTGGATGACCCCACAACCGATCCGGACCCCCGCATTGCCGGTGTTGTTCGTCAGCGTCACCGCGTCCGGGGAGTTAGCCGTATATTGATTCGCGGCGGTGCCGACCGGGATGTTGGCATAGTTGTCCGGCAGCGCGTGGACGATCACCGCACGTCCGACGATATCGGCCGGTTTGAAACGATCGGTGGTGAAAACCAGCGACGCTTTGCCATCGGTTCCCACGAAGAGCGCAGGCATGTCGCCGGCGTGCTGTCCGTGGATCGCGCCCGTGGGATTGAAGTGGCCACCCGCCGAAACGAAGTGCGTCGTAGCGGGTTGCGTGGGATCTGCGACGCAACCACCTCCCGGGCCTCCGTCTGCAGCCATGTTGGCGTGGATGTGAAAACCGTGAATCGATTCCGGCGCGGCGGGAAGGGTCACCCGCGCGGCGACGAGCGTATCACCGCCGCGACCCACGAAGGCTACCTGCGCGATCGTGTTGCCGGCGGCGTCCTTCACCGTCGTCCGCGCCGCTCGTCCGGCAGCGATGGCTTGGTCGACTTCGCTGATCGCAAATCCTTGGTCGTCGGTCGACGGTGTCGAGCTCGTCTCCCACGAACCACACCCGAGAGTCATCCCCCCTACGAACACTGCGGCGACGGCGCCGATCACGCACCCGTGCTTCATGGGAACCTCCTTCTTTTCCGGAAGCCTATCCACAATCGACGGCGCGCCGCAAGATTGCAAGTGCCCAAAATCCACCGAAAGAAGAAGGGGCAATGAAATTTCAATAACGCACACAGCGTGGTCGTTCACTTCGTGCGTTCGCAACTTTTATGATGATTAATTGTGCGGCCACCTCTTTTGCGACGCGCAGCGACGGGCTCGGTGAATTTTTACACGAGTTAGCGGGACGCTCGGATCCCCATTCGGCGTGAGCCGAATCATGCAGCTTGACCGTCTACTGCCGCAGATGTCCGCTACCAGATCGATCGTCGGAGCGGCCATAAGCCCACGAAACCGTAGGCGGCGCCGAAGGCCCGCGCCGAGTAACACAAACCGTAGGCGGCGCCGAAGGCCCGCGCCGAGTAACACAAACCGTAGGCGGCGCCGAAGGCCCGCGCCGAGTAACACAAACCGTAGGCGGCGCCGAAGGCCCGCGCCGAGTAACACAAACTGCTGACCGAACAGCGGATTTCTCGGTGTTGCGGAGCGAGGCTGGCCAGGACGTGGCGGCTGGTTTCGTATATCGCGGTGATTGCGACGGCGTCGCCGAAGTTTGCGTTGGGTCGGCGCCAAATCTGCAAATCTTCAGAACGTGATCTGCCGATGCCAAGACTGCGGCAGTCATGCTAAGCCGTCGATCGAGATTCGACCTGGTGTGGTGCAGTTGCTCTGAAAAAGTCAACTCTGACGGCCAGCGAGGGACTCTTTTTTCGCCCCGTCGCGTCATCTTTTGGTAAGAGCAACGATAGGACCCGAATGGCTCGCGCCTCAGCAACCCGATTTCGACTGATCTTTCCCTGGCGTCGGTCGGCCGCGACCACTGTTGCGTTGGCGCTCACACTTCTTTGCAGCGATCGCGCGTTCGCCGTCCCGCCATCTGTCGAAGCGACGCTCGCTTGTGCCCCTGCAGGTGGGGTGATGGTGTGTGTCGTTCAGCTGGAAGCGACGCTCGGCGCTCACGTCACGTGGGCCGAAGCAACCATCGTCAGCGCGCCCCCTTTTGCGCGTCCCGTGCGCTTGCGCTCCACCTACGAAGGCAGCAAAACCGACCCGCGACTGCTTCTGCCGCTGGTCCTTTCTGGCACAGGGAACGGCGAGCTCGCCGTGCTCACGCGGGCGGTTGTTTGTGCAGACGATGGCACGAGCTGCCCAAAAGCCTCCAAGCTCTTACACGCGACCCTCCACGCTCCGCGCTGAACGGGCGAAGCGGCCGTGAGCCGAAAGGACCACCCACGCCCTGACGCAAGCTGTCAGAATGGGAAACATTGAACATGGACGACTCCTTGCCCGTCCAATGTGAAGGAGGGTCGAAATGAGAAGCCAAGATCTCACCTGCGTCGTCGTGCTCTTGGGCGCGATGACCGCTTTCAACGCCGGTTGCGAGGCTCACGCAACGGGCAGTGCGTACGCGGAGGCCGAGGCGCCCGTCGTGTTCGTCAGCGAACCGACGCTGGTCGAGATCGATGCCGGCATCTGGGTCGTCCAGGATTACGATTACCCGGTCTACTTCTACGCCAACGAATACTGGGTGATTCGTGGCGGGGTTTGGTACCGCTCGCGATCCTACGACAGCGGCTGGGCTCGCGTGGAAGCGAGCGTCGTACCCTCGGTGGTCGTGAACCGCAAACATGACCTTTACGTTCACTACCGTGGCGGCGGGCGGACGCGCGGTGCTCCGGGGGGCCATGGAGGGCACGGACCGCCCGACCACGCCGCCGCACAGCACGGTGGGCCGCCGGGATTGAACAAGGAGGAACGCCACGAGGAAAAGCGCGAGGAAAAGCGCGAGCAAGTCGAGGAGCATCGCGGCGGCGGTCCCCACGATCACGACCAAGGCTCACCCAATCAAGGCCCACCCAACCAGGGTCCGCCAGGTCGCGGCAAAAAGGGGCACCGCTAGCGCGACTTCGCTAGGTCAGCTGATCGGATAACCCTGCCACATCCACTCGAGCGTATCCGGCAACGTGTGGCGGCGCAGGCTCGTGTCGCAATGCCCAACGCCTTTGCCGAACACGAAGCGGTAGTGGTACCCCTTTGCCTTGAGAGCCGCCGCCGTGCGCTGGTTGGCCATCACCCAATTATGGTAGGTGCTCTCGGGATCGGTCGAGCGTAGATCGTTCTCGTTGACGTTCAAGAAGACCCGCAGCGGCTTGACGGGATTCGAGGTGATGAGGCTGAGACTCGAATGGTACTCCCATGCGCCGAGCGGAAATTGAGCTTCGGTCGGCGCGTCGTCATCCTGCTGGTCGACGAACGTGCCCGAATAGG
>DASPWV010000632.1:0-5007 GCA_035637635.1 Vicinamibacterales bacterium
TGTCCACGACGCGAGGCGCATCGCCAAACCATTCACTCACCCCGAGCTCGTCCGCCGTGCGTCCGAGCATCTGCTCCATCCCGCGGCCCATCAGCCGCTCGCCCGTGCGGTTGACGATTCGCAAACGATGATTCGGATCGAAGGCGAACACCGCGACATCGATCTGCTCCATCACCGTGCGAAGGAGCGCCGTCGCTTCCACCGCGCCCAGACGCTGCTCGTGAAGCGTTTCGGCGAGCTCGTTCACCTCGATGAGCACCGCGTCGAGCGGATCCTCCGGATCGCTGGTGCGTCCGCGGATCGAGAAATCGTCTTCGCGCATTGCCGCCAGCAGGTTCGCAAGCGTTTGCAGCGGAAGCACTACTCGCGTGCGCAGCGACGCCGCAAAACCCACCAGGAAGCCGACTATCAAGACGGTAAGCGTCCACTGAACCTTCGGCGTGTAGCCACCGGTCCACAAAATGATCAGGGAAGTCAGCGTGCCGGGAAGGCCGGCGGCGAGCGCGTAGAGGAAGATCTGCCGGTCGTGCGTGAGTCGTCGGGGCAAGGTGTGGTGTCAGCTGACTTGTGGCCTGGGGCTCGGGGTTTGTGCCTTGTGGCTTCACTCGAGCCTGAAGCCTCGAGGTGTGAGGCCCACTCGAGGCCAAGCCTCGAGACTCAAGCGTCGAGTCGAAGTTCGATCAAAGCTTATAGCGCTCCAACCGGCGGTACAACGCGCTGCGCGAGAGACCGAGGGCACGTGCGGCGTGGCTCACGTTGCCGTATCGCGCCATGGCCTTCTTGATGAGAAACGCCTCGACTTCTTCAAGGCTCATGTCTTCGAGCCTGGCCGTGCTCGTCCCATCGCTTCGAAGGCCCAGGTCGCTCGAGCGCACGGTCGTCGCCTGCGACATGAGCACGGCACGCTCGACGGCGTGATCCAGCTCGCGCACGTTGCCGGGCCAGCGATGCTCGAGCAGCATCTGCATGGCACTCGGATCGAACCCCGCCAGGTTCTTCCTGTACCGCTGTGCGTGCTGGCGCAGAAAGTGACGCGCGAGCAGCGGAACGTCTTCACGCCGATCGCGGAGCGGCGGCAAGTGCACTTCGATGGTGTTCAAGCGGAACAGCAGATCCTGACGAAAGCGTCCGGCGGCGACTTCCGCATTCAGATCCGCATTGGTGGCGGAAATGAGACGCACGTTCACCTTGCGTGTTTTCGAGGACCCCAACCGCTCGAATTCTCCCGTTTCGATCACCCGCAAGAGCTTTTGCTGCTGATTCAACGGGACGTTGGCGATCTCGTCCAGAAACAGTGTGCTGCCGTCGGCCAGCTCGAAACGGCCAACGCGGTCCGACTTCGCGTCGGTGAAGGCGCCCTTCATGTGCCCGAAGAGTTCCGACTCGAACACGCCTTCGGCCATTCCGCCGGCGTTGACTGTCACCATCGGCCGATTGGCGCGGGGCGACACGGCATGCATCGCCTGCGCCACGAGGCTCTTGCCCGTGCCGTTCTCGCCGGTGATCAGCACGTTGGCGTCGGATGGTCCGACGCGCGCGATGATATCGAGCACGGGGCGCATCGCCGCCGATTCCGCCAGGAGAGGGGAATGGCCATCGGCCATCAGCGCCTGATTGGCCGCTTCGAGTTGCCGCCCGCGGCGAATGGCCCGCCCCAGCTCGGTCTGTGTGCGGACGATCGAGAGCAGCCGCTCGTTCTCCCATGGTTTCTGAATGAAGTCGCGCGCGCCGCGTCGCATGGCTTCAACAGCGACGTTGACGGATCCCCACGCCGTCATGACGACCACGGGCAGAGATTCATCGGCGGTGTGGATGCGTTGAAGAAGATCGAGTCCCTCTTCGCCCGATGTCGTGTCGCGCGTGTAGTTCAAATCCATCAAGACGACGTCGTAGTCCTTGAGCTCGAGCGCGCGCAGCAGTTGCTGCGGCGAAGAGGCTGTGTCGATGACGTAGCCGTCCGGCTTGAGCAGCAGGCGAAGCGCTTCGAGAACGTCGGGTTGATCGTCAGCTATCAGCAGGCGCGGCGACGGTTCGCCTCGTGTGGCGCCTGTTTTCTGCGGAGAGATGTCTGTCAACACGTGTAGCCCTTGCCCTCGTCATTCGGATCGCAACGTCACCGCTGGATCAACACGCGCGGCTCGCCGCGCAGGGACATAGCCGGCGACGAGCGCCGCGAGAAAAAGGAGCACGGACGCGGCCGTGAACGTCAGCGGATCCAGTGGCTTGACGCCGGCCAACGTGAATGAAAATGCCGCGGTCAAGCCGGCGGCGGCGACAAGTCCAATCGCGAGTCCCCACACAGCCGGGGCGACGGCTTGCGCCACTATTCTTCGCACCACGATCCGTCTGGTGCCGCCGAGCGCCAATCGAATGCCGATTTCACGCGATCGCTCCGCAACGACGTGCGAGACGACGCCGTAGATGCCGATCGCGGCGAGCACCAGCGCGACGAGCGCCATCGCTGCCAGCAGTTGCCGGGCAAAATTCACGAGACCCACTGCGAGGTTGACAACATCGCGCATTGTGCGCTGGTCGTACACCGGCTGCTCTGGATCGATTGACTGGATTGCCGCGCGGATGGGCGCTAGCATGGCGCCGGGATCTCCGCTCGTTTGGACGACGAACGTCATGGACTGCGACGCCTCTTGCGATTCAGGGAAGTAGACTTCCGGATCGGCGGGTTCGGTCGGCCCGCGGTGTCTGACGTCGGCGACAACTCCCACGATTTCCGCCGAGGTCTCTGGTCCGCCAAATCGGAGGCGAACGCCAAGCGGCGCTCGATCGGCCAAGAAGCGCCGGGCGAGCGTCTGGTTGACAATCACGACCAGCGGCTGCCCGACGCGATCCTGCGCGGTGAACGATCGGCCCGCAAGCATCGGAATCGACATCACCGCGAAGTACTCGGGGGTGATGACTCTGTAGCCGACATCCGGCTGCTTTCCCTTTTCGAATGGTGGTCTGCCCTCGATATCGAAAGACGTCGTCTCGTTGCACTGACAGAGGGGCGTTACATTGACGGCCGCCGCGCGATTGACGCCTGGCAGCGCAGCGAGGCCCGCGACCGCGCGCTCGTAAAATCGGCCGACCATCTCTGGCGTCGCGTACTTTGCCGACGGCAGCACCACACTGGTCGTGGCAACCCCGGCAGGCGTAAAGCCGAGATCGACGGATAGCGAGTGGTGGAACGATCGCAGCACGAGACCCGCGCCAATCAACAACAGAGCAGCGAGCGCCACCTCCGCTGCGACGAGCAGGCGACGAGTGCCGTGGCGTCCGTCGCTGAACGTGCGCGCGCGCTCCTGAAGGACAGGCAGGAGATTGCGCCGAGCGGCCTTGATGGCCGGCAGCAGGCCGAACAGCACTGACGTCAACAGCGAAATCGACGCCGTGAACGCGATGACCGGTCCGTCGACAGCCAGCCGATCGAAGCCGTTGATGAACCTGCTGTACTGAGCCGGGACCAGCGCGCTGATGGCGCCGATGGCCCAGAGGCAGAATAGAAACGCGGCGGCGCCGCCACAGGCGGCGATGAGCACGCTTTCCACGAACAACTGTTGCTGCAAACGACCCCGTGCCGCTCCAAGCGCCGCTCGAAGCGCAAGCTCACGCTCGCGTGCGGCGCCGCGCGCCAGCAGGAGGTTTGCGACGTTGGCGCAGGAAATCAGCAGCACTAATCCCACGGCTGCGAAGAGCGACAGCAGCATCGGCCCGATCGTCCGCGTCGAATCCGAAATCAGCGGCTGCACGGTGCTGCTCCAGCCGCTGTTGGTATCCGGGTCAGTGCCGGTGAGGCGTGAACTGATCGTTCGCACTTCATCGCGAGCAGGATCGACGCCGACCTCGGATTTGAGGCGACCTGTCACGAGCAAAAAGTGACTCTGGCGGCTTGACCACTGTTGAGCCGTGTAAGCAAACGGCATCCAGAGGTCGCCAGGCGCCGGATAACGCACACCTGCGGGAAGAACGCCGACGACGGTTCGCTGCACGCCGTTGACGGCGATTCGCTGGCCGACGATTGCCGGATTCCCTCCGAAGCGGCGCCTCCACAACCCATCGCTGATCATCACCACATCGTCGCGTCCGGGCTCGTCCTCGCCTCGTTGAAACGTTCTGCCAAGTGCCGGCTGAATGCCAAGCGTGTCGAAGAAATTCGACGTGACGCGGAAGCCTTGCACGCGCTCAGGACGATCGCCGCCGGTGAGATTGATGGTGAGCCACGCGTGTGCCGCGAGCGATTCAAAGCTTTGCGTGGAAGACCTGAGGTCGCGAAAATCACCGAGGGAAAACTCGTTGTGATCGTTGCGGCCGCCTGGCGCCACTTCCCAGACCGACATCAAACGATCTGCATCTTTGAGAAACGGCATTGGATCGAACAGGAGCCGGTAGACGCCGGTGAAGATTACGCTGTTGGCGCCGATGCCGAGCGCAAGGGTCAGGATTGCGGAGAGTGCAAAGCCCGGGGATCGCAGCAGGCCACGCGATGCGTATTTCAAGTCGTTCAGGAAAGCGTCCATAGGGGTATCCCGCGTCGTACGTAGCGCGGACCTTCAGGTCCGCGAACGGCCGCGGGACTAAAGTCCCGCGCTACGTACTCGCGTAGCAGCGCTAGTCATCCACGATCCAACCGTCCTTCAGCTTGATAATCCGCCGTCCGTATCCAGCGTTGATTTCCGAGTGCGTCACCTGCACGATCGTCGTGCCCGCCTCGTTCAATCGCTTGAACAGCTCCATGATTTCGCGGCCCTGATCGGTGTGCAGATTCCCCGTCGGCTCGTCCGCCAGAATCAGCGTCGGCTTGGCCACCACGGCACGCGCGATCGCGACGAGCTGCTGCTGTCCCCCTGACAGCTGGTTCGGGTAGAGATCCTTTTTGCCGACGATATTGAAGCGGTCGAGGATGTCGGCGACCATGCCTTGCCGCTCCGACTTCTTGACGTCCCGATACGAAAGCGGCAGGTCGATGTTCTCGTACACGGTGAGGTTGTCCAGCAGGTGATAGCTCTGGAA